>DUUR01000079.1 GCA_012841425.1 Bacteroidales bacterium
AACGCTGTGTAGATACAGCATTTTCATTACCATCAGCATATTTTTCTATGAACTCCCTTCGCTGACGCTCGTCATAACAGTATTCTTCTATTTTTCCTTTTTTACATAAATATAATGGAGGAGTAGCAATGTAAATATACCCTTTCTCGATAAGTGGACGCATATACCTGAAAAAGAAAGTTAGGATTAATGTATCAATATGGCTGCCGTCTACATCCGCGTCGGTCATTAATATAATTTTGTGATACCTCAACTTATCAATATTTAGCTCTTTCGAATCTTCTTCGGTACCTATAGAAACTCCTAATGCTGTATAAATATTCTTTATCTCATCACTTTCCAAAACCTTATGAGGCATGGCCTTTTCAACATTCAAAATCTTACCTCGTAACGGAAGGATAGCCTGAAACATTCTATCTCGACCTTGTTTTGCGGTACCACCTGCAGAATCACCCTCCACAAGAAATATTTCACTCAACAATGGATCTTTACTTGAACAATCTGCTAATTTACCAGGCAACCCGGCTCCCGAGAGAGGCGATTTGCGTTGTACCATCTCACGAGCTCTTCGTGCTGCTTGACGAGCCGTAGCAGCAAGTATTACTTTATCAACAATAACTCTTGCCTCTTTAGGATGCTCTTCGAGGTAATTTCGTAGAGCCTCACCTGTTGCTTGATCAACCGCACCTATAACTTCGCTATTACCAAGTTTTGTTTTTGTCTGACCTTCAAACTGGGGCTCTGCTACTTTTACAGAAAGTACAGCAGTAATACCTTCCCTAAAGTCGTCACCACTAATTTCAACCTTAACTTTATCAAGTAACTTAGAATCCTCTGCATATTTTTTTAGTGTTCGAGAAAGTCCTCTCCTGAATCCAGTTAAATGTGTACCCCCTTCAATGGTATTAATATTATTCACATATGAGAAAATATTTTCGTTATAAGTATCATTATACGACATTGCTATCTCAATTGGAATACCGTTTTTCTCTGTAACTATGTGAATGGGATCATAAATAATTGATTCTTTATTTTTATCAATATAACGTACAAATTCCTCCAGACCTGTTTCAGAAAAATAACGTTCTGTTCTAAATGTTCCATCCTCTTTAAGAGATCTTTTATCTGTTAATGAAAGAGTAATCCCAGAATTCAAGAAAGCAAGCTCACGCAATCTAGTGGATAGAATATCGTATCTGTATTCAGTCACGGTAAAGACAGTATCATCAGGCTTAAAAGTAATAATCGTACCTGTTTTATCAGTTTCACCTACAATTTTGACATCACTATAAGGTTTTCCTTTAGAATACTCTTGCACAAAGATTTTACCTTTACGGTGTATCTCAGCTTTCAGATAGATCGAAAGTGCGTTTACAACTGAAACCCCCACTCCATGAAGTCCACCTGAAACTTTATATGTGCCTTTATCAAATTTTCCACCAGCATGAAGCACTGTCAGTACAACTTCCAGAGCAGACTTTTTTTCTTTCTCATGAAAGTCCGTAGGAATTCCCCTACCATTGTCCGTTACTGTAATTGAGTTGTCTTCGTTGATAATTACATTAATTTCATCACAATGCCCAGCTAACGCTTCGTCTATTGAGTTATCTACAACCTCATTAACCAAGTGATGCAATCCTTTTTCGCTTGTATCCCCAATATACATTGAAGGGCGCTTACGTACGGCTTCGAGTCCTTCTAAAACCTGAATATTTTGTGCCGAATAATCGACACCTGACAATACTTTATCTTCTTCTGACATCTTTATTAATTATTTAAACTATCTGAAAGTTAGTCTGTTTATATCTTATTAAACTTGATTTTATAACTGAGCAAATTTACACAAAATCCACCTCTTTTGCAATGTTTTCGGGTTTTTTCAAAAAGCTTTTTATCTATATCTTTTTAATAGTTTTCTAATTCCCTAATAAAGATAAATTATAGATGTTAAATAAAAAAAAGACCGAACATTTCTGTCCGGTCCATTTTTTATATTGTTAAATCTTTAATCAGCTTAAAGCATTTAAATGATATGCAAGCTTCGATTTTAAGTTATTAGCCTTATTCTGGTGAATAATATTCTTCTTTGCTAGTTTATCCAACATTGAGCAAACCTCAGGATACATTTTCTGAGCCTCCTCTTTTGACTCTATTGAACGGAATTGACGCACTTTGTTTCTTGCAGTACGTGAAACATATCTATTAGTTAGACGCAAAGTTTTTGCTTGTCTTATTCTTTTAACTGCTGATTTATGATTTGCCATCTTGTTGACTTTATTTCCTTTTTTATTAGTAGCCCATAGGAGAATCGAACTCCTCTTTCAAGAATGAAAATCTTGCGTCCTAACCGATAGACGAATGGGCCTTGTGCAGGGCGTGAACCCTTATGTTAAAATGGTGCAATGCTCAAATTGCGGGTGCAAATATAGAGTCTTTTTTTTTAACTGCAAAACTTTTCTCAATTATTTCTTATATTTTTTTTCACTTACCTGTATTTCCTTATATAATTTGGTGAAAACAATTTTTCCACTTCATATAATTGGTACTTTTAATTATTTTATCTAATTTTGCACCCCATAAATATAAGTAAACGAAAGAAAACAAACAATTATATATATAGTCAAATGAAAAGAACATTCCAGCCGTCAAACAGAAAAAGAAAAAACAAACACGGTTTCCGTTCAAGAATGGCATCAAAGAACGGTAGAAAAGTACTTGCAACGCGTCGAGCAAAAGGCAGAGCAAAATTAACTGTATCCGACGAATATTAATTATTTGCGACACAGTAATTACTACTAAACAGAATATCTCGTGTCTCAATAAATAAGGCACTAATAAAAAAAACAGGAATTCGGTATACCGCGTTCCTGTTTTTTTATTAGCGCTTCCACTACTCCCATTTTTTTACTACTTTTGTAGTACTATCTCACTTCAAGTAACTACTAACGCATACGTTATGAGCAAAAAACAAGCTAAAAAACCATTACTTGGCAATAGCATATTAAAAAATCTTGCAATGATTTTTATCACTGGAGGATTGCTAGTTATACTCACACTAGTGTTTTTACATATATATACCCGACATGGTCAGAATATAGTAGTGCCAAAATTGGAAGGTTTGCAAATCAATGAAGCAAACACTATATTAAACGCTAAAGGACTCAACATTGAAGTCGTAGACTCAATCTACAATCGTGATGCGGTACCTGGGGCCATTCTTGATCAAACTCCAAAATCCAACAACAAAGTAAAGGAGGGACGCTCAATTTATGTAACTGTCTACTCAAGAAACCCGCAACAAGTAGTAGTTCCAGAACTTGTAGACTACTCAACAAGGCAAGCTCTCGCCCTACTTAACTCTCTTGGATTCACTCATATTTCTTTAGAAGAGGTGCCATCTGAATACTCAGGTTTAGTTTTGGCGGTTGAATATCATGGAAGAACACTTGCTCCTGATGAGAAAATACCTGCTGGTTCACCACTTAATCTAATAGTAAGCAACAGTCAGCTAACCGATTCAATAGAAGTTGACAGTGAAATAATTATCACACCAGAACGGCTTGACAAAGACAGTAGGAGCCAATCTAATGAAAGTGGCCAATTTGACGATTCATTTTTCTAAATAATCTTTTTGTGATAGAAGAAGATAATAATATCAGCCAAGAGTCAGACGATCCTGAACTGATGTATGAGCACTACAGGTATGTTGCCGACAAAGGACAGGGTCCATTGCGAGTTGATAAATTTTTAACTGCGCGTATAGAGGGTACTTCCCGTAATAGACTACAACAGGCTGCAGAAGCTAATTCCATACTCGTAAACGGGAACCCTGTTAAATCTAATTATAAAGTAAGGCCATTAGATGTTGTTACACTTGTTCTAAAGTGGCCAAGACGCGAATTAGAAATAATTCCAGAGAACATCCCTCTTAATATAGTATATGAAGATGACGATCTAATGGTGATAAATAAACCTCCCGGAATGGTTGTTCATCCGGGTCACGGAAATTACACTGGCACCTTGGTAAATGCAATTGCATATCATCTTAAATTCGACAATATAAAAGATCTAGAAGACCCTAGATTAGGGCTTGTTCACAGAATAGACAAAGATACTTCGGGCCTACTTTTAATAGCAAAAACTCCTGATGCAAAAACTAACCTTTCAGGACAATTCTTTAGGAAAGAAACAAAACGCTTATACAACGCACTGGTTTGGGGAAACTTAGATAGTGATAGTGGCACAATCGAAGGTAATATTGGACGAGACCCAAAAGACCGAATGCTAATGAAGGTATTTCCAGAAGGAGAGCAAGGCAAAACAGCTGTTACACATTATAGAGTATTAGAACGACTTGGCTATGTAACTTTAGTTGAGTGCAAACTAGATACTGGTCGCACCCACCAAATAAGAGTGCATATGAAACATATTGGCCACACTATTTTTAATGACGAAAGATACGGAGGAAATGAAATACTTCGTGGAACTCGTTTTTCGAAATACAATCAGTTTGTACACAACTGCTTCGACATCTGTCCTCGACAAGCTCTGCATGCAAAAACATTAGGGTTTATACATCCTCGCACCTCCGAAGAGATTTATATCAATAGTGAAATTCCCGACGACATGAGCATGGTTATAGAAAAATGGAGAAATTATACAGCTTCTAGAGATCAGTTTCAGTAAATAGATTAATTTGGTTAACTAATTATGAAGAAGAATATAGCAATTGTATGGGGAGGTTATTCCGCTGAAAAAATCGTTTCAGAGAAAAGCGCAGCCGGAATATACTCTTTCATAGATAAGAAAAAATACAACGCATATAAAGTTGTTATAAATCGTGATTCGTGGGAAGTAGACTACGAAGACAAAAAAATCTCAATAGATAAAAACGATTTTAGCTTTGTTGTAGAAGGAGAAAAAATCAATTTTGATTTAGCCTATATCACTATCCATGGCACTCCAGGTGAGGACGGTGTGCTTCAAGGTTATTTTGATATGCTCAATATCCCCTACTCCAATAGCGGAGTACTATCTTCTGCATTGACATTCAATAAATATACATGCAATAATTTTCTCAAAAGTTTTGGAATCAACGTAGCAGACTCCATATTACTTCGAACGGGAGAGATTATTGATATTAATGAAATAGTAAACAGACTTGGTCTGCCAGTATTCGTAAAACCTAATGTAGGAGGATCAAGCTTTGCAACCACCAAGGTAAAAGAGATGTCGATGCTAAGAAGCGCTATTGACGAATCTTTTAATGAGTCTAATGAGGTAATTGTAGAGAGCTATATCAAAGGGATTGAAGTTACCTGCGGCTGCTTTGAAACAAAAAATGGATTCACTGTACTACCCCTAACTGAAGTGGTAAGCAAAAATGAGTTTTTTGATTATGGCGCCAAATATCTTGGAGAGGTAGAAGAAATAACGCCAGCACGTATCAATGATGATATTACAACTCAAATTCAAAATGAGACAAAGAGAATTTATAAGCTTTCAGGTGCAAAAGGAATTATAAGAGCAGACTATATAATAATGAATGACCAACCCATTCTATTAGAAGTTAATACTACACCCGGAATGACTACAACCAGCTTCATCCCTCAACAAGTTGAAGCTGCGGGTTTAAATATGACCAACGTATTAACAGATATTATTGAGACCGAATACTACAAATTAAAACCAGAACATTATGAGCACTAACAACGACATTTTCAACGACATAAGGCCATATCTCGACAGTGAAGTACCACAAGCTATTGCTCAACTGCTTGACGATAACAATTTCAGAAAAGTTGTTGAACCAATAGTAAAGCCTCATACATGGGAACAATTCTCTGCGCTCTTAATGCGAAGCAAAACTAAATATGATTTCCAAAAAACAGTAGTATATCCCATAATGAAACGTCTTATTAAAAAGACAACAACAGAAATGACCAGCAGCAATTGGGAGAATATAGATAAGAGTAAAGCGCGACTTTACATTTCCAACCATCGCGATATTGTACTGGATGCTGCTTTCTTTAATATGCTACTTTTTGATCATGATTCAGATACAACTGAGATAGCCATAGGCGACAATCTATTGGTCTATCCCTGGATAGAAAAATTGGTGCGAATTAATAAAAGCTTTATAGTCAAGCGAAGCGTTTCAGTAAGACAGATGCTGGAGGTGTCAGGCAAACTATCAAACTATATAAACAACACAATCATTGCCAGAAACCAGTCTATCTGGCTTGCACAACGCGAAGGAAGAGCAAAAGACTCAAATGACAAAACACAAATCAGTCTTTTAAAAATGCTGGTTCTAAACAATAGAGCTAATCCTATCGATGCATTGAAACAATTAAATATTACCCCCCTTTCCATATCATATGAATATGATCCGTGTGATTTTCTAAAAGCTAAAGAGTTTCAACTCAAGCGTGACAATGCTGATTATAAAAAAAGTCAGGCCGACGACATTGAAAATATGTACACTGGAATGGTAGAGTTTAAAGGAA
This sequence comes from Bacteroidales bacterium, assembly GCA_012841425.1. Lineage (GTDB taxonomy): Bacteria > Bacteroidota > Bacteroidia > Bacteroidales > Dysgonomonadaceae > Proteiniphilum. The sequence continues at coordinate 6,510 of DUUR01000079.1, forward strand.
GGGTAAACTTTAAATTATGTAATCCTATAAATACTCAACTGATTGATATATCACCTGAAGTAGGAAGAGGAGAAATACTTCAAACTGTAGCAGATATTATAGATAAAGAAATCTATCTCAATTACACATTTTATCCAATTAACTATGTTGCATATGATTTAATGACCAAATCAAACAGCTTTAACACTCAATATAGCGATGAGGATAAATCTAAGTTTGAGCAGTATCTAAACACTCAAATCGCAAAAATAAATATACCCAATAAAGATACTGACTTTTTGAAAATGAAAATTATAGAAATGTATGGCAACACGGTTAAAAGTTATCTGAACGTAAAAAACAGATAAACCAACTTTTGCAACCCTCCTAAAGAATAAATGAGCTATTAAGAAGATGAGGAATTTAAGAATTGGTCTGTTCAAAAATGTAAACAGAATTTTTATAACTCTATTTCTTTTCACACTTCTTGGTTGTGAAAAAGAGTTTGAACGAATAGATAATTATATTGTAGATTTTGCTACAGTCTTAAAACAAGGTAACAATCTTTTATTTAAACTAGACGATGGCACACCCTTAACTCCCATAGGGAACTTAAACTTCAATGGTGACACTGGCGATAGGGTAATACTAAACTGGGTTCCGTCTGATGATAATATTGTAAAAATAAACAGAGCAACATCTATATTTACTGGAGAAATTCAAAATGAGGGGTATCCAACACAATACAAAAACGACCCAGTTAAGATTCAAAGTGTTTGGGTGAGCGGCATTTATCTTAATATGATATTTGAAATTGAGTATCACTCAACACCTCACAGTATTGCATTATTACGTGATATGGAATCACAAACAGCAGATCTATATTTTGCGCATACAACTAATAATGATTCAAAAGGCTATCCACAAATAATGTATGCCTCATTTATATTAAGCAGCTTACGCAACGTAGATAATACGGTTGAGACGTCTTTTAATCTTTATATCAATACAAACAGTGGAATACGCCAGTACCAATTTATATTGAAATAACTCCTTACCAACAAGTTAAAACTTATTCAACACTTGTTAATGGTGGTATTGGATCTTCATCTATTTTAAAATCAATGGGTAGAAGGCATTTTACGTTCACATTTTCACCATTATTTACTCCTGGTCTCCATCTTGGCATCAAACCCAACACCCTTATAGCCTCGTCGTCAAGCTCCTGAGAAATTCCATTTACCACCTCAATGTTAGATATTGAACCATCATCACCCACTATAAATGAGCATAAAATCCTTCCTTCAATACCCTGTTGTAGTGCCTCACGCGGATATCGAATGTTATGAGCTATGAATTTACTCAATCCACTCTCACCATATTCATATTCTGGCATTTTATCCACGATAGTAAGTATTTCATAATTCTCTAATATCGACACATCTGTTTTTGCATAAGCCCTTGCTGTAGCAGAACTAGATGTTCTGGTTGTATATTGTGCTTGCGCATCCTTATTTAATTTAAAATACATTGGCACATAAGTTTCAGATCTCACAATCTCTCCTTTATGTCGTGCAGGGCGCCATGCTGGCATATTCTTTAAAATACGCAAAGCCTCCTCATTTAGTAATGGGTCGGCTCTGTGAATTATATTAAAATTAGATAATGATCCGTCTTTCTCAACAACAAATGTGTAAACAACTAATCCTTGTGCATTGCTTTCCACAGCCTCAGCAGGGTAACTCAATGTATTCGCAATAAAACGGTGCATCTCTCCTGTTCCACCTACATATATAGGCATAATATCTGGTTCATCAATAATTCTATCACTAGACGAGATAGCCGAACTTTGCGCGGAAGCTGAGAATGTGTATAATAATGATAGGCAAGCTATGAAGATTGCAGTTTTTAGGGGTTGAAATTTACGTAAACTCATGTGGATTATTTCTCTGAACTTAGTTTATTATAATTGTATCTGAACCACAAATATACATAAATTTATGCTTCTCACATACCCCTTATTACACTTTTTGCTATCTTTTTAGATTACTCCTCTTATCTTGTCATCAAATGCAGAAAGTGCTGCCTTAGCCCCTTCACCCATTGAAACAATAATTTGTTTAAAAGGAACTGTTGTAACATCTCCAGCCGCATAAATACCAGGCACATTTGTTCTAGCATGGCTATCTATTTCAATCTCACCATACTTAGTTACATTTACTAAATCTTTAAATAAGTAACTATTAGGCGCAAGTCCAATTTGTATAAACATACCATTCACTTCAATCTCCTTCTCCTCGCCAGTCTCTCTACTTTTCACCTTCAATGCAGTAACTTTTTCTCCATCTCCAATTACTTCAGTGGTCTGAGCACTCAAAACAACCTCTACATTATTAAGTGTAGCTAGTTTTTCTTGTAGTACTTTGTCGGCCTTCAACTCATCCAGAAACTCAACTACAGTTACCTTTGAACAGATTCCGGCCAGGTCTATTGCTGCTTCAATACCAGAATTACCACCTCCAACTACAGCTACATGTTTGTCCTTGTAAAATGGACCATCGCAGTGAACACAAAATGCAACCCCCTTACCAATATGATCAGATTCACCTGGCACATTTAGTTTTTTCCAATTTGCACCAGTCGCAATAACCAAAGAGCGTGTAACAAATGTCTCTCCACCTTTAACTCGTACAATTTTATCTAAACCATCTTGTTCTACTTTTTCTACAATTCTGTGCTCCAGAATTGAAATAGGATATTCTTCAAGATGTTTTCTAAGGTTTCTTGTTAATTCTTCACCCGTGGTAGTAGGCACCGAGATTAAATTTTCAATTCCCTGAGTCTCTTTTACTTGGCCTCCAACATTTTCTGCTATAACTGCTACACTCATCCCTTTACGCGCAGAGTAAATTGCAGCTGAAACACCGGCAGGACCTCCACCTATCACTATCATATCATAAGCTTTTGGCTCATTGTCTTGTATAGAGTCCTCTGTTCCATATTTCTCTTCAAGCTTAGATAATAGTACGCCTAGCTCTCCCCTACCCACATGAACTAATTCTCCATCTGCATAAACAGCAGGCACGGCCTGAATTCTAAGTGATTTTGCCTCTTCCTGATATATTGATCCATCCACCATTTCATGTGAAATATTAGGATTTAATATAGACATAAGATTAAGTGATTGTACAACCTCAGGGCAGTTAGTACAAGTAAGTGATACGTAAGTGGTGAGCTTAATATCACCTTTCAACGACTTAATTCTATTTTTTATATACTCATCTGGTTGATTTTTGCCTTTACCATCACTATTTAAAACTGCTAACAGTAGCGATGTAAATTCGTGACCGTTAGGTATTCCACGAAAAGTAATCCCTGTGGGCTCTTCATTTTTAAGTAAACTAAACGCAATTGAGTCTCCATCGCTAATTCTAAGTGTAAGTTTTGATGAACATGAAACAACGTCTTCTAGCATATCCACTAGCTCGTTGTAACTTTCATGTTCTTTAGAAGCATTTACTTCAAATATATATTCTGATTCAAGACCAGAGAAAATTGCTGCAACCTGATCTTTTAATGATTTATCAAGCATTTGATTGTTGTTTATTTAATAAAAATATTGTGCTAATTAAATGTGGCCACTCAAAATAGAAAATAAAAAGAACCCTCTGAACAAATTTATTGGTTAACCAATGCGCTTGAGCAGAGGGACTATTTCAAGGGTATATTATTAGATTATACCTACAAGATCGATGCTAGGCTTAAGAGTTTCTTTTCCTTTTTCCCAGTTAGCAGGACAAACTTCCTCGTCGTTTTCTGCAACAAACTGAGCTGCTTCTATTTTTCTAACCAATTCAGTTGCGTTACGACCAATGGGACCGTCATTAACCTCAATAATCTTTACAACACCTTCGGGATTTGCAACGAAAGTACCTCTATATGCTGTATAGTCATCTTCGTTTAGTACCCCAAACGCACGACTTAAAGCTCCTGTGTGATCTGCAAGCATTGGGTATTGTACTTTCTTAATGCTTTCAGACGTATCATGCCATGCTTTGTGAGTAAAATGTGAATCGGTGCTCACTGAATAAACCTCTACTCCTATTGATTTAAGATAATCGTATTTTTCAGCTACATCAACCAACTCTGTAGGGCACACAAATGTGAAATCGGCAGGATAAAAGAAAAATACTGCCCATTTACCTAATACGTCCTTATCGGTTACTGTTTTAAACTCACCGTTATGAAATGCTTTTACACTAAACTCTGGAATTCTTGAATTAATAATTGGTTTCATATATTATAATTTTTAATTGTTATTATTACACTACAAAGATACAATAGTTTTTAGCTATCGAAAAACAATCAAAGATATATTATATCTATATCCCACCTTATAACCAAATCCCACTTTTTTGAACATAACAACACAACATCAAGATTTTTTTATAAAATATTTCATATAATTACTATGATATACAATATTCTTATAGGAAAAACGTATCTTTGCACCCTTAATAAAAGATTGTTTTCATGCAGAATATCCGTAATATAGCCATAATTGCTCACGTAGATCATGGTAAAACCACACTTGTAGATAAAATGTTGCTTGCCGGTCACCTTTTTAGGGATAACCAAAAATCGGGTGAACTTATTCTCGATAATAACGACTTGGAGCGTGAGCGTGGTATTACTATCTTATCAAAGAATGTCTCTATTAAATATGGAGATACAAAAATAAATATTATTGACACACCTGGGCACGCCGATTTTGGCGGTGAAGTGGAGCGTGTTCTTAATATGGCCGATGGGTGTCTTCTAGTAGTAGATGCTTTTGAAGGTCCTATGCCTCAAACTAGGTTCGTACTCCAAAAAGCTCTGGAGATTGGTTTAAAACCTATATTGGTAATTAATAAGGTTGATAAACCAAACTGTAGACCCGAAGAGGTTCAAGAAGAGGTATTCGATCTTATGTTTAGCCTCGAGGCCACAGAAGACCAACTCGATTTCCCAACCATATACGGATCTGCCAAACAAGGATGGATGTCTGATGACTGGAAAAACCAAACTGATAATATCTTCCCTCTTCTAGATGCAATCATCAAACATATTCCAGCGCCACAAATGCTCGAAGGTACTCCTCAAATGTTAATAACATCTCTCGATTACTCAAACTATGTAGGTCGTATTGCGGTAGGTCGTATTCACAGAGGTACTATACAAAATGGCAAAGATTATTCACTTTGCAAAAGAGACGGTTCTATAAAGAAAATTCGCATAAAAGAACTTGATGTTTTTGAAGGCTTAGGTCGTGCAAAAACCGAAGAAGTTATATCTGGAGACATATGTGCTTTAATTGGGATTGAAGGATTTGAAATTGGTGATTCTATAGCAGACTTAGAGAAACCAGAACCACTAGATCCAATTGCCATAGATGAGCCAACTATGTCTATGTTGTTTACCATCAACAACTCTCCATTCTTTGGTAAAGACGGCAAATTTGTCACCTCACGTCATATTTATGAGCGCTTAATGCGCGAACTAGATAAAAACCTAGCACTTCGAGTAGAAGAAACAAATAATTCCGATTCATGGATAGTATATGGTCGCGGTGTACTTCACATCTCTGTACTAATTGAAACAATGCGTCGTGAGGGGTATGAACTTCAGGTAGGTCAACCCCAAGTTATAATAAAAGATGTAGATGGAGAAAGACATGAGCCTGTAGAACAGCTTACAGTAAACTTACCTGAAGAATCTGCAAGTAAAATTATAGATATAGTTACCCGTAGAAAAGGCGAAATGATCTCCATGGAGAGTAAGGGAGACAGAATGCATATGGAGTTTATTATACCTTCACGTGGTATTATTGGACTAAATAATATTGTGCTCACACTTTCAGCAGGAGAGGCAATTATGGCCCATAGGTTTCTTGAGTTCCAAGCTTGGAAAGGTGAAATCGAGAAGCGTCAAAATGGCTCCATTATTGCAGGTGAATCTGGAAATGCCTTTGCATATTCATTAGATAAACTACAAGACAGGGGACATTTTTTCATTCATCCTCAAACAGATGTTTACGCTGGGCAGGTGGTAGGCGAAAGCAATAAAGAAGGAGATTTGATTGTTAATGTCACCAAGCCTAAGAAGTTAACAAACGTGCGTGCTTCGGGTACCGACGACAAGGCTCAGCTGGCTCCCCCAATTATATTTAGTCTCGAAGAAGCATTAGAATATATTAAGAACGATGAATACGTTGAAGTTACACCTAAGCATATGCGAATCAGAAAGATTCTTCTAGATGAAAATGATCGTAAGAGAGCCTCTAAAAAGAGCTAGCTCTCTTTTTTAATTATTTCTTAATAAGATTAACAAACTCTTCTCGAGTTTTTTGTTCTCTAAAAATACCTGTAAAGTCTGATGTTGTAGTTGTTGAGTTCTGTTTCTCAACACCTCTCATCTGCATACACATATGCTGAGCCTCTATAACTACCATCACACCCATTGGGTTTAGAGTATCCTGAATACAATCTTTAATTTGAGTAGTAAGTCGCTCCTGAACTTGCAATCTCCTTGCAAAAACATCTACTACACGCGCAATCTTGCTCAATCCGGTAACATATCCATCAGGGATATATGCCACATGAGCTTTTCCAAAGAATGGCAATAGGTGATGTTCGCACATCGAGAAAAAGTCTATATCTTTTACAATTACCATTTGACGGTAATTTTCTTTGAACTGTGCAGAACGAAGCATCTCTGCAGGATCCTGACGATAACCTTTAGTTAGGAACTGCATAGCTTTTGAAACGCGATCGGGAGTTTTGATTAATCCTTCGCGTTGGTTGTCCTCTCCTAGTAAAGAGAGTATTTCTCTCATATGATCAGATATAAGAGATCTGTTTTTTTCTAATTCTTCAGATGACATCTTAATAAAATCTGTTTAGTTAATAGGTATTTTCACCTCATCAACAACAATATACATCTCTTTACCAAAAGATGGAAAGCTTTCTCTTAATTGCTGCAAAAACCCTTCAGCTTCAGCTCTGTTCTGAAAATTCCCAACCCTTAAACGCCAAAAGGGAGACTCAAAAAGAACAATAGCCTCATGCTCAGGATACTGATTAGCAATAAGTGATTGTTTTCTGTTGGCTTCATCTCTCGATGTCCTCTGGTCGTTACCCGAGAAGGCTTGTACTTTAAAACCTCTCATCTTGTAATACTGTACAGAACCCTCTGCATCGCTATATATTGTTCTTGGAGGGCCCATTGGGCGACCAAGTATTTGTTTGATGCTCTCATCCTCATATATGGTTACTTTTCCTTTACCAGGGCCACCAGAATTGAGCTCCTTTAAAATCTCATTCTTCTGTCTTGATGTTTGTGCATCTACACCAAAAGTGAGAGATAGAAATAGAATTAGATATATTACTTTGCTGTGAAAATTTATCATACAATAAAATACTTCATAAGAAAAATAAATTTTACCACAGATACATAAAGAATCTGTGGTAAAATGATATATAATTAGAATGCCTCAATAACGGGCATAAATTTATCTACACTAAGCGAAGCACCTCCAATTAGGCCTCCGTCAACATCAGGATTCGAAAATAGTTCTTTTGCATTATCTGCATTAGCACTACCACCGTAGAGTATAGAAGTATTATCAGCAACCTCATTACCATATTTTTCTACAAGAGTTTTGCGAATAAAAGCGTGCATCTCTTGAGCCTGTGCAGGAGAAGCAGTTTTACCTGTACCAATTGCCCAAACAGGTTCGTATGCAAGTACAATCTTACCAAAATCTTCTGCCGACAAGTCGAACAGAGAGTCAACAATTTGTGACTTTACAACATCAAAATGTTTTTCAGACTCTCTTTCTTCCAACACTTCACCTATACAAAATATTGGAGTTAGTCCATTTGCAAGTGCTAAACCAACTTTTTCTTTCAATATTTCTGCTGTTTCGTTGTAATAAGCTCTACGTTCGCTATGTCCTAAAATAACATATTTAGCACCAGTTGATGCTACCATTTCAGCAGAAACTTCGCCTGTGTAGGCACCCGAAACTTTATCGGCACAGTTCTGAGCAGCAACACCAATTTTATCACTATCAACGCTATTTGCAACAGATGCAAGATGAATAAATGGAGTTCCAATTACTACATCGCAGTTAATTGATTTGCCTTTTAATGCTTCATTCAACTCTTTTGCAAGTTCAACACCTTCCTGCAGGTTTTTATTCATTTTCCAGTTTCCTGCTACAATATTCTTTCTCATATTATTTATATTTATTAATTCTAAATTTACCTATCAATCTTTTTCAACAATAACAAAGGTACAAAAAAGAGAAGTGCAATAAGCAATAGTTTCACCACATTATCTCTTTTAGGATTCTTTATTAGCAAAATTTCAGAAGTAGGTTCAGGCACATTACCATCATCCCATTTATTAATAACATTACCTTCCTTAATCAATATGAGTCCGGGGTTAGCCCTAACCATTGTTTTTAATGCACGTTCATCGGCATGACTAAACTGAAATCCAGTTTCATTAATCACTTCCCATTCACCTACAACAGATGCGGACGAGGCTGTGAGCAAATAAAATGGATATCCATTTTCGTTTGCAAATCTACTCACCTCTTCAAATTTATGCAGATGCTTCATATTCATCTCTTCAAGAGAATACGAGACCATCAAAAAAGTATAGTTAGTATCAGAAAGCACCAAATCCGTTATATCACCTCCAAGATTCCAAGATCCATCAAAATCATCAAAATAAAGAGCTTCCAAAGCAAAATCTTCAATGGCAGGCTTTTCACCCTCTTGCACTACCCTGCTTTCCATATCAATAAATGTCCATGTTGAATCGTCCCATGGGTAGTTCTCTTCTGTAAAAACCTCTTTAACACCATCTTTGCTATATATAAATATAGTCTCCATCACATCTGCTTTCTCCGGATCGATATACATTTGCTCGGGTATATTTGCACCTTTCTTGTATGGTCTAAAATCTATAACAGGAAGATTGTAAATATTGTGAAGGGCAAAGAGCAAGCCAAAGAGTGTCACAAAAAGTGCTGCAAAAGGAGCTATACGCTTAGAGAACAAGGGTTTTATGAGCGTCCATTTTACCACCAAAAACATAGCACCTGTAACAATGATAAGGTTCTTATAAAATGTTTGCCAGTTGCTGATAACCAACGCATCTCCGAAACAGCCACAATCTTCTACTGGATTGGTTAGTGCAATCCAAAATGTAAAAGGGGTGAAGAAAATCATCATTAGCGCTATTAGTATTGTTACAGGCTTTCGGTATAACCCAAGCAGCAATAGTGCACCCAATACAAATTCTACTACAACCATAAAAACAGCCATAGGAAGTGCTAGCTGATACAGGTCTACAAGATTCAGGTGAATCAGATAGTCTTGTATCTTATAGGTAAAGCCCATCGGATCAATTGCCTTCACAAAACCAGAGAAAACAAATGTAACTCCCACTATTATGCGTGAGAGTTCAATAAGAAATTTCTCTATTTTATTTTTTTGATTCATTTAGTTTTCTTCTGGAAAATGCAATTTAATTAGTCCAAAGAGTGCATAATTTATCATATCCATGTAGTTTGCATCTATTCCTTCAGATGCAATTGTTACACCTTCATTTTCTTCTATCTCTTTTGTGCGATATATTTTAGTAAGAATCAAATCTGTATATGAACTAATCCTCATGCTTCTCCAAGCCTCATCATAATCGTGATTTTTGGCATTCATAAGTTCAATAGTCATATTTAGATATTTATCGTACATCTCAATTGCTGTCTCAGAGTCAATATCTACAAGGTCGGAATAACCTAACTCTATCTGAATAAGACCTATTAAACCATAATTTACAATACCAATAAATTCAGAGAAAACACCCTCGTCAACCATTCTCTCTTTTTTTGTTTCTAACGTACGTATACGTTTTGCTTTAATAAAAATCTGATCTGTTACTGATGTAGGACGAAGTATGCGCCACGATGCACCATAATCTTGTAGCTTATCTGCAAAAACTTTTCTACAAATTGCCGTCACTTCTTCAAACTGCTTCTTGGTAATGCTCATTTGGTAAATTTATCCTATTTTTTAACGTAAAACAACCTAACAAAGATAAACAAAAAAAAGGGTACAAGCTTGCTATCTTATACCCTTTTTAAAATTATTGTAGTTTTAATTTATTAAGAAACACGAATGGTTTTCCCTACTCGTAAAACTGTTCGTGAATTTATATTATTTAAATTACATAGACTGCTTACAGTTGTGCCATACTTCTTAGAAATTGCACCTAGCGTATCACCCTGTTGTATTCGGTGATACTGAACTTCACCCGAAACAAATTTATTAGTTGATTCTGTATTATTGGCTCTTGTTGCCGTACTCGGATTATCCGGAGAACTAGATGCTATTATAACCCTACTACTGTTATTTGTTTTTCTATAGCTCGAGTTTGTAACTAAATATTCTTCCTGATGTACCGTCTTACTCGGAAAATCTATAATAAAATTGGGATTTATGGGCTTACCCAAGAACCGAGTTTCAAAATGAAGGTGAGAGCCAAATGAGCGACCAGTATTGCCTGCCAAGCCAATTGGTTTTCCCGACTCCACAAAATCATTCTCTTCAACCAAAAACTTAGATAAATGGCCGTAAACCGTTTCTAGTCCATTCAAATGTCTTATAACCAAATAATAGCCATATCCGTTTCTCTCATAGCGCTTAACCCTTACCTTACCATCAAAGGCTGCGTAAATAGTATCGCCTGTTTGAGCTTTAATATCAATTCCATAATGATAACGGCGACTTCCTCTTCTTCCGAAGTTAGAGGTCATTCTGCCATCTACTGGCATTGTAAAGTTATCAAGATCTACTATAAATGAATCGGGAGCACTTTTAAGGCTGCCGTACATGTTTACATATCTGTTTTCCCACAATCCTCCGTATACATCATCTGCGGGAATATCATCAGGATTAAAAAATTCTCTCTCGGCTTCTGCATCGTCCAAAACGGATAGGTCTAGCTTTAACTTTAAACCATCGGCAAAAAGGCCTCCTGATTGATCACTCAAAATTGAGCTGTGTATTTGCTTATAAAGAATCTCAGGCCTTTTATTTTCCGGAGTATCCTGAACTTGTTGAGAAAAAGAGTTTAAAGTGACAAACATAAGTGCCGCAGGTATTAAAACTCTTGCTCTTGTAATTAAATTACTTATCTCCATTGATACCTTTTTGATTTATATCAAATTACATTAGTGTTTATTGTTGCAATTAATATTCATCGCCTGCATAAATGCTTCTGATGTTAAATTGCGAATAATTAAAGATTTCGTCTGTTTCAAAAAATCGCTTCAGCTCTAATTCAGCTGTCTCAATCGAATCTGATGTGTGCACTATATTCTCTTGAACACTTATACTAAAATCACCTCTAATGGTGCCTGGTACCGCATCTCTACCGTTTGTTGCTCCGGTAATCTTTCTTACAACATTAACTGCATCAACTCCTTTAAGGGCCATAACTACAACTGGACTAGCCTGCATTGAGTCTTTGATTCGACCATAATAAGGCTTATCTACTAAATGGGAGTAATGAATTTTAAGCTGATTGTCTGTAAGATTCAACATTTTCATCCCAACTATTTGGAGGCCTTTTTTCTCAAACCTAGAAATAACTTCTCCTAGTATTCCACGCTGTATAGCCGATGGCTTTAGAATTGCTAATGTTACCTGCATCAATTCGATTATTGACTTATTGATTTTCTATGATTACAGATTTTTTTCCTTAATCAGTTTCAAAGTAAACTTTTTATTACTTGAACTCCAAATTATCTACACCATAATTATGTTGAAGTTTATTAAAAAAACACATATCTCACTTACACCAACCTGTATTTAAGCAACTTACGCACCTTTATGTTATAAAACACATTATCCTGATTTTTATGATCATTGCATTTCATTTAATTGTAAATTAACACTACCTAGCACCTACATGGTCCGTAGTTATCTCATATCTTCTATATACTTGACATGTATTATCCTTATTAAAATATAAGGATAATATAAGGGAACCATAAGTCAACTATATGGAAACTATATAGGAACTATATGGTAAGTCAGAGCGAGAACCGAATTTGGATTTCAGGAACATATGAAAAGTGACACTTATTTGATGGAATTTCAACGGTTTTCTTTATCTTTGTCGCACATTTAAGACTAAATCGGTATGATTCAGGCATATGCCATGAATTAAAATTAATGAAAATGACTTCTAAACATAAGCTAATCAACAACATCTCGGGTTGGATTGTATTTGCAATTTCAGCTACGGTTTATTTGCTAACAATTGAACCTACAGCCAGTTTTTGGGACTGCGGCGAATTTATCTCTTCAGCTTACAAACTCGAAGTGGGTCATCCACCGGGTGCTCCTTTTTTTATGTTAGTTGGCAATTTCTTTACTCAATTTGCCCGTGACACTTCTCAGGTAGCAATGATGGTAAACATAATGTCTGCACTTATGAGTGCATTCACAATTCTATTTCTATTCTGGACAATTACACATCTTACGAGTAAGCTAATCATTAAAGATAAAGGTGATGCTCCTTCACTAGCAAAAACAATTGTAATAATTGCCAGTGGTGCTGTAGGGGCATTGGTTTATACATTTTCCGACACATTTTGGTTCTCTGCTGTTGAAGGTGAGGTTTATGCATTTTCATCGATGTTAACAGCATTAGTTTTTTGGCTAATACTTAAATGGGAAGACAATGCACATAAGGCGCACTCAGATAAATGGCTGGTCTTAATTGCTTATGTTATGGGTCTATCTATTGGTGTTCACCTACTTAACCTACTCTGTATACCAGCAATTGTGCTTGTCTATTATTTCAAGAACAATGAAAATGCAACATGGAAGGGAGCAATTAAATCACTATTAGTATCATTTGGTTTAATCATAATACTAATGTGGGGCGTTATACCAGGATTCACAAAATTGGGTGGATGGTTTGAACTTCTATTTGTTAATAGCTTTGGACTTCAATTTAACTCTGGTCTATTCTTCTATCTATTTATATTAGTGGCAACTATTGCATGGGGATTATTCGAAACAATATCAGCAAAAGGTAAGCCTAGGAGAGCAAAAGCAGCGCTATTTGCAACATTAGCGCTAACAGGAGTTCTTTTTATAGGCGGAAGCCCATGGCTTTGGATTATCTTACTTGCCGTAGGTGCATATTTTGTATTTAAGAGCAAGTTGATGAGCCTAAGGCTTATAAATCTTTCTATATCATGCTTAATGGTAATTCTTATTGGCTTCTCTGCTTATGCAATTATACCAATCAGGTCTTCTGCCAATCCCCCACTCGACTTAAACTCTCCTGTTGATATCTTCTCATTGGGAAGCTATTTAAACCGCGAGCAGTATGGCGAGACTCCACTTATTCATGGCACAACCTACGCATCGCAAATAGAGAGAGACGCAAATGGCACTGCTGTTATTGATGGGGAAAGAGTTTCTTATAAAAGAGTTATAAAAGCTTCACCTGAGCAGAAAGACAGGTATGAAAAGACAACTTCACCTCGATACAAGTATACCAATACTATGCTCATTCCAAGGATGCATTCAAATCCAAACAATCCTTCTTTCAGAAATCATATTATTGGGTATGAACGTTGGGGCGGTGTAACGGATCCAAACAGCAAGCCCACCCTATGGCAAAACATGAAGTATATGTTTGGATACCAATTCAATTATATGTATTGGAGATACTTTATGTGGAACTTCTCGGGGCGCCAGAACGACCTTCAGGGAGATGGTGGAATGACAAAGGGAAATTGGATTACAGG
>DUUR01000080.1 GCA_012841425.1 Bacteroidales bacterium
AGTGTGCTTGAGCCAGTTGCACCTACAACAATTGAGTGGTTGCCAAAAACTTTTCTTCCATTTCATCCTAATGCTTTAAAACTTGAAGCTTATGATAACAACAATATGCTATTAAATTCACGCATACTTTATAGCGTTGGAGGAGGGGCCCTGTCTGACGGGGAAAGAATTATTGGTGTGACCAATGGTGAGGATAAACATATTTACCTGATGTCTAACATGACAGAGATAATGGAGTGGTGTGAGAAAACAGGAAAGAGTTACTGGGAATATGTTGAGGAGTGTGAGGATAGCGATATTTGGGATTATCTTGATGAGGTATGGAAAGTAATGAAAAGAGCTATTAAGAGAGGGCTTGATAATGAAGGAGTTTTACCTGGTCCTTTAAGCCTCCACCGCAAAGCTACAAGCTATTACATCAGAGCAAAAGGGCACAAAGAATCATTGAAGTCTAGAGGATTAGTATTTGCTTATGCACTTGCTGTATCTGAAGAGAATGCATCGGGTGGAGAAATTGTTACAGCTCCAACATGTGGGTCATGTGGGGTAATTCCTGCTGTTTTATATCATCTAGAAAAGAGCAGGAATTTTAGTAAAAATAGAATGCTTAGGGCTTTAGCAACAGCGGGCTTATTTGGCAATATTGTAAAAAAGAACGCCTCAATTTCGGGTGCAGAGGTGGGTTGTCAGGGTGAGATTGGCGTTGCCTGTGCTATGGCAGCTGCAGCTGCAAGTCAGCTATTTGGAGGCAGTCCTGCTCAAATAGAGTATGCTGCAGAGATGGGCCTAGAGCATCATCTTGGAATGACTTGCGACCCAGTGTGTGGATTGGTGCAAATCCCTTGTATTGAGCGTAATGCTATTGCAGCGGCACGTGCCTTGGATGCTAATCTTTACTCATCTTTTACTGATGGTATTCATAGAGTTTCTTTTGATAGGGTTGTGGCTGTAATGAAACAAACTGGACACGACTTACCATCGCTTTATAAAGAGACAAGTGAAGGAGGTTTGGCAAAAGGCCATAAGTTTACATAAAAATACAAAAACACAGCTTTGGAAGTATAATTTTTTAGACATTATACCGTTATAGTGATGGTATTACGTAATTATCCAACTAAATTAAAATGATTGATTATATTAAAGGAGAAGTAGCTGAGATTTCTCCAACGTCGGCAACCCTTGAAACCAATGGCGTAGGGTACCAGATGAATATCTCGCTTAACACATATGGTGCTATTAATGATAAGCCGATTGCAAAACTTTATGTTTATGAGTCTATTCGTGAAGATACATATCAATTGTTTGGCTTCATGGATAAGCATGAACGTGAGCTTTTTATGATGCTGATAAGTGTTTCGGGTGTAGGTCCAAGCACGGCAAGGGTAATTCTATCGTCACTTAGCTCAAGCGAACTAGAGAGTGTTATTGCATCAGAAAATGCCACTATTTTGCAAACAGTAAAAGGGATTGGAGCAAAAACAGCTCAACGTATTATTGTTGATCTGAAGGATAAGATAAAATTAACCGACGATAGCGGAACACCGGTATCACCTAAAGGAATTACTCTTACAAACACTGGTAATGAGGCTGTATCGGCTCTTGTAATGCTGGGGTTTGTACAAAATGCTTCTCAAAAAGTGGTGTCAAAATTAATAAAAGAGAACCCATCAATGCCCGTTGAAGCAATTATAAAGGAGGCATTAAAAAGATTATAGAGGAGATCAGAAAGACAGTTGGCGGTTACGTAATACTCATATAAAAGCTGCTATAATACTGTTTAACTATTGATTCTCTGAAAAATTTGCTCTACATATCTCAACTACTTCTTCTGTTTATGTTGAATGGAAGCGTATATTATGTTACTCCATATGAATCACATGTTACCAAAACATCACCTAATACAAGCGACTCTTTAGCAGCTGAAACATCGACTTTACCCGATACGAGTGCATATGAATTAGATGACGACATTAGATATGAACCAAAACTATTAGATACAGACGCACTTGAGTTAGATGATAGCATTAGATACGAATCGAAATTAATAGAGCGAGCAGATGACCTTTTCATAAAACAACCTATCAACCTTAATAGCCCATCTAATATAAACACTGTGGTTAGATATGATTATAAGAGTAATAGGTACGTTTTTGAAAATAGAATTGGTAGTAAAATCATTTCTACTCCTTTCTCAATGCCTTTTGAAGAATATAGAGAATACAGAAAACGTGAAGATCAGATTAATTTATTTAGAAACAGAAACTCACTTTTACACCAAGAGTCTGGCAACACTCAACTATTTTCTCTTCCAAATAAAAGCAATAAAAAAGAACCATTAGAATCTATATTCGGCCCAGGTGGCGTAGTTGTTACCACTAGTGGATATATTGAAGTGTCCGCAGGAATTAAACGTAACGTTTTCAATAACCCTACTCTCCCTCAGAGGGCTAGAAGGAGAAGTATATTCAACTTCGACCAAGATATAAATATGACAATGAATGCCAAGGTAGGAAATAGGGTTAATTTCGACATTAACTATAACAGCAATGCCTCATTCGACCTAGATGCAAAGCAAATTAAATTGTCGTATTTAGGTGACGAGGATGATATTATTAAAAACATTGAGGCTGGGAATGTGAGCATGACAACAACAAATTCACTTATAAATTCTGGTGAAGCATTATTTGGAGTTAAAAGTGACCTACAGTTTGGCAACTTGCAAATCAACTCCATATTCTCAAGACAATTATCGGAATCTCAACCGTTTCTTGCTAATGAAGGTATCTCAACATATACTTTCCAGATTGATGCAGACCAGTATGATGAGAACAGGCATTTTTTCTTAGGGCACTATTTTAGAGAGGCTTATGATAATGCTTTGAGTAAACTACCTTTTGTACAGTCAAAAGTTTCAATTAGCCGGATTGAGGTGTGGGTTACAAATAAGCGGGGCGATTATAATCAGGCAAGAAATATTGTAGCATTTGCAGACTTAGGTGAGAATATGAATATTGGCAACAATTTGTGGCTTCCCCAAGGTGAAATTGGAGTAACAAATAATGGAGCCAACACCCTGTACGGGGATTTAATATCTACCTACTCGGGAGCTAGAGATATAAATAATATTGAGAATATTTTACCCTCAACAATGGTGTCGGGCCAAGATTATGAAAAGCTTGAAAACGCTCGCTTGCTAGGTAGTACAGAATACAAGGTTCAACCTCAACTAGGATATCTTTCATTAAATTATCCATTAAATGATGATGAGGTTCTGGCTGTAGCATTTGAGTTTATATATAATGGTGAGTTATATCAGGTGGGAGAGTTTACTAATAACAACATTGTCGACAATAATTTATCGGATGCATTATTTGTAAAGCTATTGAAGCCAGTATCGTTTTCACCTTCTTCTTATTCATGGAATCTTATGATGAAAAACATCTATTCACTGGGGTATAATGTTTATGAAGTACAAAAGGATAGGTTCAAATTGAATATCACCTATTTAAGCGACACTACTGGTATATATTTGGATTACATTCCCGATAAGAATCTTGAAAATGAAATTCTTCTAAGCACAATGAATTTAGACAGGCTTAACAATAAGAATGACCCCTATCCTGATGGAATTTTTGATTTTATTGAAGGCTTCACAATAGATAGTGAAAATGGTAATGTAATATTCCCAGTAGTTGAACCATTTGGATCTCATTTGATGAATAAAATAGGGAATGACGAAATTGCAATGAAATATATTTACAGAGAGTTATACGACTCAACTTTAACTGTTGCACAGCAGTTTCCCGAGAAAAACAGATTTCGTATTAGCGGTGAATATAGAGCTTCTTCTGGATCTGATTTTAATAGTGACATATTGCTAATGAACCAGAGTAAAAGGAAAACTTTAATGGGTGTAAATTTCCTTTATGATATTTCAAAAAATCTATCGTTGGGTGCCACCTTGATGCACTATTACGAAAAGCCCTTGATGGTTAAAACTGTTTTAGGAGATGAAGCTGCAAGAAATACAATGTGGGGAGCGAACTTATCATATAGTAAGCAATCGTATACTTTAACAAACCTTATTAATCTACTCCCTTTTGTTGAAGCTTCAATGCCTTCTGAAGTTATAGCTAACCTGGAGTTTGCTCACTTATTACCAGGACATTATGAAAATAAGTATATTGGAGAATTTTCATACCTTGATGATTTTGAAAGTTCATCATCTGGAATAGATATTCGCAACCCTTATTCGTGGACGCTATCTTCTACTCCTTACAATAATAGCTCTACAGGTCTATTTCCTGAAGCTGCTTTGAGCAATAATATTGAATATGGAAAAAACAGAGCTCAATTAGCCTGGTTCTACATTGATGGGATATTCACCAGAAGAAATTCAGGGTTAACTCCTACACATTTAAAAAACGATCTAGAACAACTATCAGATCACCGAGTACGTGAGGTATATGAGAGAGAAATATTCCCTAATAAAGATTCTTATTTTGGTCTTCCATCAACCATTCCTATTCTTAATATTTCTTTTTATCCCGATGAAAGAGGTCCATATAATCTTGATACTAACATCAACAGCGAGGGACGATTACTTAATCCTAGCAATAGATGGGGAGGTATAACAAGAAGAATTGACACAAATGATTTTGAGGCGGCTAACATCGAATATATTGAGTTTTGGATGATGGATCCATTTACAAATGACTCGTCATCAATAAACTCGGGGGGAGATCTTTATTTTAACCTTGGAAATATTTCTGAAGACATACTGAAAGATGGCAAAAAGTTTTATGAAAATGGCCTACCAGTAGATGGAGACACCACTGAGGTTGGCTACACAGTATGGGGAAAATACCCAAAACGACAATCAACAGTTTATGCATTCGACAACTCGGGAGGAATAGATTCAAGACGCTTGCAGGATGTTGGGTTTAATGGACTTAGTAGTGAAGAAGAAAAACAATTTCCTACTTACTTCAATTATATTAATGAAATTAAAAAAACAGTTTCTCCCGAGACGCTTTCTAATATGGAGATTGATAATCACTCACCGTTAAATGACCCTGCAGGTGACAATTTCAGGCACTACAGAGGAACTACACAGGATAGGTTGCGATTGAGCATCTTAGATAGATATAAATATTTTAACGGAAGTGAGGGTAACTCACTAGATGCTGAGGAAGATAAGTTTTCAGGTGCTTCACGAACTACGCCTGATATAGAAGATATAAATAACGACAACACACTTAACGAAAATGAATCGTATTATCAATATAAGGTTTCACTACATCCGGGTGAGATGGAGGTAGGTTCAAACTATATTGTAGATAGCCGTGAAGCAACTGTTAGATTAAGAAATGGAAGTGATAGTAGAGTAAAATGGTATCAGTTTAAAATTCCTATACGCGAGTATGAATCGAGAATAGGAAATATTCGTGGGTTTAACAACATACGATTTATGAGAATGTTTCTTACAGGATTTAACGAGCCGGTATTCTTACGGTTTGCCACTCTTGAATTAGTGAGAAGCGACTGGCGAATATACAGAAGAGATTTATTTACAGGTGGAGAGATTAAGGGCAGTGGCGAGATAGATGTTTCTACTGTAAATATTGAAGAGAATGGAAGTCGATCTCCGGTAAATTATGTGTTGCCACCAGGAGTATCTAGGATTATTGATCCTGGACAACCACAACTTAGAAAAGAAAATGAGCAATCGCTATCTATTAAAATTCGCAATTTAGAAACGAATGATACACGTTCTGTATATAAAAATAGTGCATATGATTTGCGACGTTACAAAAGGTTGCAAATGTTTGTTCATGCCGAAAAACTGGTTGATGATCCAATATCTCTTGATGATGGAGATTTGACCATATTTATAAGATTGGGGTCTGATTATAGAAATAATTATTATGAATATGAGATTCCTTTAAAGATAACTCCGGATGGACAATATAGCACATATAGTAACACAGATCGTGAAACAGTATGGCCCAAAGAAAATATGCTTAATTTACCTCTAGATTTACTTACATCGCTTAAACTTAACAGAAACAAAGAGGTGCTTTTAGGTTCATTTAAAGATAAGTCTAATAGCTTCAGAAGGCAAGACCCTGAAAAACCTAACAATTCAGTATCTATTATTGGAAATCCATCTCTAGCAGATATTAAAGTGATAATGATTGGTATTCGCAACATCTCTAACGGAAGTCGTTCAGCAGAAATATGGGTAAATGAACTTAGACTTACAGAGTTTGACGAGAAAAGTGGATGGGCAGCTCAAACAAATGTAAACATAGCCTTGTCTGATATAGGGAACATCAATTTTTCGGGAAGAAAAGAGACGGCGGGTTATGGAGGTCTCAATCAAGGTTTGCTTGAGAGAAGAAATGATGATTTTAATTCCTATAATATTTCATTCAATTTTGAACTGGGGAGGTTTTTACCAAAACAGATTAAGCTCTCTGCTCCATTTTATTATAATTATTCGAATCAACTTTCTACGCCTTTGTATGATCCTTTCAACACCGACCTACTACTTAAAGAGACTCTCGAGTTATCTAATAGTCAACACTACAACGATTCCATTAGGAGTATTGCTGTATCAAAATGGACAAATAAAAGGATTAGTCTAAGTAATGTAAAGATGGACATTAAAAGTAATAATCCAATGCCATATGATCCAGCTAATTTAAGCATAACCTATGCTCATAATTCAAGTAGTAGGCATAGTCCTGAAACGGAATATGAATTTATAAATGATTGGCGTTTTAAAGCAGAATACGACTACTCCCCCAAGGTTATACCGTGGGAACCGTTTAGGAATATTGACAACGGTTTAAGTATTTTTAAAATTATAAATTTTAATTTTATGCCAGATAATATTCGATTCTCTTCAGACATTAATAGGTACTATCAAGAGATACAGTTAAGAGAAATTAGCAAGCATTCGTCTAATGAGTTCTTAAGTAATCAGAAATATCTCACATTTAGTAGTAATTTCTTTTGGAATAGAAGTTTCAACATAAACTGGAATATTACCAGAAACCTAATATTTTCGTTAAGATCTGGCACTCTGTCAGAAATAGAAGAGCCTTATCTGCAAGTAAATAAAAAAATAAATAGAAATGATTATGATATCTGGAAAGACAGTATTGCAAGTAGCATTGCAGATTTAGGAAAGCCTTTGAATTATGAACAGCTGACAAACTTAACCTTTACGTTTCCGTTTGCTCAGATTGCTCCGCTTAGGTGGATTAACTCTAGTGCTGCTTATAGTTCGCATTACAGATGGCAAAGAGGTGCTTATATTGCTGATGAAACTATCGGAAATTATCTCTACAACGACATTTCATTAACACTGAACAGTAGATTTAATTTTGCTGCAATATATAATAAAATACCAGTAAAGAATTTGAATATGAATCTAAGCATAAAAAGAAGAACCGATATACCTGGCTATATTCCTTTAATTGGCGATTTCTTTGGACAGAACGGAGATGAAGCTGGACTGAAACCAGGGTTAGGTTTTGCTCTTGGCATTGATGGTGGAAAAGAGTTTATTGAGCGCTCTCTTGCAAATAATCTTTTAGTTATTAATGAAGAGAACATTAATCCAGCAATGCTAAACAAAACCATGAATTTAAGACTGAATGCTTCTATAGAGCCTTTTAGGGGACTCAAAATAAATCTGAGCATGCTTTATGAGGATAACAGACGAAGCGAAATATATTATATGCTAGATGGAATGCCCGATAGAATTGGTGGAAGTTTTGCCATGACAACAGTATCTTTATTTTCTGCTTTTGAAAATTCTAGAGCCGAAAACAATTATTATTCTGCAACTTTTGAAAAATTCTTAAGCACAAGAGAGATTATATCAGAAAGAGTACAAAATCAGTACCAGACAATTATTGGGCCTAATTCAATAAATTTAAATTCTGAAACAATAAATAGAAATTCAGCAGATGTGTTAATACCTGCTTTTTTAGCTGCATACACTGGAAGGAGCTCTAAAAATATAGGACTCACTCCTTTTCCTGACCTAAAATCACTACTACCTAATTGGGAACTAACTTATAATCTTATATCATTATTTCCAGATCTTCAAAGTCTACTACAATCATTTAGCATCAGTCATAGATACATCTCTCAATATCGGGTAGGCTCCTATTCTTCTTTCCAAGGTTGGAAATCACTTAATAATAATGATGGCAATTCTATTGGATATATCACAGATTACACAACAGGATCAACTATCCTTACCTCACCTTTTAATATACCTTCGGTGGGAATCGTTGAGAGCTTTAACCCTCTTATTGAAGCACAGACTACATTTTATAATAATATGAATATTAGGCTCAGAATAAATAAGACTAGAGGTGTTAATTTGAATATTGCCTCTTTTCAGATGGTAGAGTCAAGTGAAAATGATATTGAACTGGGCCTTGGATATAAGTACAAAGACTTAATTATGCAATTTGATTTTTCGCGTAAGACCACTTCCGCTTTAATACGCAAAATTGAAGACGGATTTACACAAGCCACTACTGGATTAAGAACATCTTCACTACGCTTTTCAACCGATTATCCATTAAGTAATAGGCTTCTTTTAAAAGGATTTTATGACTTTAATATGCATCGTCCTCTTATTTCATCTTATTCCTATCCTTCATCAAATAGTATTGCGGGTATAAGTATCAGATTTAATTTAAATGATTAATCTTTTTGGTTAAAAATACAGAAATATTAAATCCTATAAGTACAAACTCTAATTATGCAAAAGTCTAGTATAAAGTGTTAGAAGTTTGATTTTAACAAATCATAAATTTGAACTTTAACATTATGCTTTTTCTTAATTTATGTTATTACGCCTCTTTTTTTACTCATTTTCCCAATTTTAAGGGGATATGTTAAACAAAAAAGTCGTTTATTTGTTAAATTATTAATTGAAAGAACGTTCTTTGAAATATAGTAACTAAAAACGGAGGTAAGTAATAAGTATGAAAAAATCGACTATTTGGTTGCTTGCCGTAGTGATGTTCACAGCATTTTTAGCTCTGTTGTTTCTACAGGTGAGATACATGAGTACAACGATGGATATCCGTACTCAGCAATTCGACGAACAGGTAAACAGAAGCCTCTATAATGTGATGAGAGACTTGGAACAAGACCAGACTCTTGATTATCTCGAACAGGATATGATAGAATCTGAGAACAGGTACTCAAGTTACCAACAGGGTTCTTCTCCTAATGTAACAAGTGAACAAACCTCTCCTGCAATATCATCTGTAAATAGAATTAGACAGAGATTTGAAACAGAAAGATCTGAGCAATCCTTACGCCCCGAAGAGGATGAGAAAAGAGTATTTGTAACACCTCAACAGAGCGCAAGTACAATATCTAAAACTCAATACGAACTTCAGCAATCACTTTCGAGACGTTATTTGCACGAACGATCATTACTTGATGAAGTAATTTATAAAATCATGAACCGTTCGAGCAATAAACCAATTGAAGAAAGGATTGATTTTGAAGTTTTACAACAGTATATTAGATACGAGTTATCATACAATGGATTGAATGAACCTTTCGGTTTTCAAGTTGTAAATTTCAATAATCAGGTGGTTTATTCATCTCCAGAATTTTCTAGTAGAGACAAAAATGCAATTTATACACAGACACTTTTTCCTCAGGATCCTCCTGCAAAGCTGAACACTTTAAGGGTTTATTTTCCAACAAAAAGAAATTATGTATATAGTGAGCTGACTTTTTTTATTCCATCACTAATATTCACGTTTATATTATTGATAACGTTTATATTTACAATGGTATCTCTATTCAGACAAAAGCGTTTGTCTGAGATGAAAAATGATTTTATTAACAACATGACACATGAGCTAAAAACTCCTGTTTCAACCATCTCGCTAGCATCGCAGATGCTTAAAGATGACTCGATTCTAAAATCACCTGAAGTTTTTAAACATGTAACTGGAGTAATAAATGATGAGACCAAGAGGTTGAGCCTTCAAGTTGAAAAAGTGCTGCATATGTCGCTCTTCGACAAGCAAAGGACAAAACTAAAGATGAAGGAGCTAGATGCCAACGATCTTGTGGCGAGTGTCGCAAACACTCATGTATTGAAGGTTGAAAAACTAGAAGGTAAGCTGGATGTGGATTTACAAGCTGAAAATTCAACCATAAGTGTTGATGAAATGCATTTCACTAATGTTATATTCAATATTTTAGATAATGCATTAAAATATCGAAAACGTGATGTTCCACCAGAACTGATGATGCGTACACGAAATGAAGGAAATAAAATCATTATCACAATTGAAGATAATGGTATAGGAATGAAAAGGGAAGATGCTAAGAAAGTATTTGAACGATTCTACAGAGTACATACTGGCAATAGACATGATGTAAAAGGATTCGGTCTTGGACTAGCATATGTAAAGAAGATTGTAAATGATCTCAACGGCACAATACGTGCAGAGAGTGATTTAGGAAAAGGAACAAAATTTATAATAAGTTTACCCGTAATAACACAAAAATGATATGGAAGAAAAATTGAAAATTTTTTTATGTGAAGATGACGAAAATCTTGGTATGTTACTAAGAGAATATCTTCAGGCAAAAGGTTTTGACACTGACTTATTTCCTGATGGAGAAGCTGGTTTCAAAGGTTTTGTGAAAACAAAATACGACCTGTGCATCGTTGACGTAATGATGCCTAAAAAGGATGGCGTTACATTAGTTAAGGAAATTAGACAAATCAACTCGGAAATTCCAGTGATTTTCCTTACTGCAAAAAATATGAAGGAAGATGTTCTTGAAGGATTTAAAGCTGGTGCCGATGACTACATCACTAAGCCATTCAGTATGGAAGAGCTTGTACTTCGTATAGAAGCTATAATTCGCAGAGTTAAGGGCAAAAAGAGTAAAGAACAGCAAGTGTATAATTTTGGCACAATGACATTTGATACTCAAAAGCAAATCCTTAATATTGGTGATATTCAGACAAAACTTACCACTAAGGAGTCTGAGTTATTATCGCTGCTTTGCGCTCATGCAAATGATATATTGGAACGTAATCATGCTCTAAAACAAATTTGGGAAGAGGATACATATTTTAATGCTCGTAGTATGGATGTTTATATCACTAAACTACGTAAGTTATTGAAACCTGAACCAAATATCGAAATCATTAATATCCACGGTAAGGGATACAAGCTAATTGTTCCTACTGAGGATGAAGCGAATGCTGATCAATAGGGGTACACTGGATACTTCGGCACGTGAATATTGATACACAATAGCACTTCTTCCTTCAACAATCAAAGGAAGAAGTGCTTTATTTAATATTGAAACAATAACTTTCAACAATCATGAAAAATATATATTGGATATATAGTTTACTCTTATTAGTCAGTTTCCCAACTCTTTGTTCTGTTTCATGTGATAAGCAAAAAGTGACTTACAAGGATGTTGAAATATCGTCACCTTTCCCAATGATGCCCATAAAGGAATGTATTTTCCCGAACAGGGATTTTTCTATCGTGGATTATGGTGCTATTGAAGGGGGAAAGACAATCAATACAAAAGCAATTGCCAAAGCCATTATAGCCTGCAACAAAGCAGGCGGCGGACGGGTGGTTATCCCAGAAGGAGAATGGTTAACCGGCCCCATCCATTTCAAGAGTAATGTCAATTTGTACCTCACAGAAGGAGCTGTAGTACGTTTTACAGACAATCCGGAGGACTATTTACCAGCTGTGATAACTTCATGGGAGGGGTTGGAATGCTATAACTATTCTCCTCTTGTGTATGCTCACTAATGCGAGAATGTCGCAATTACAGGAGAAGGGAAATTAATGCCCCATATGGGATTGTGGAGAACTTGGTTCAAGCGTCCTCCTGCACATCTAGAGGCTTTGAAAGAACTCTATACTATGGCTTCGACCGATGTCCCTGTAGAAGAACGCCAGATGGCTCGCGGCGAGAATAATATGCGTCCGCATCTTATCCATTTCAATCGTTGTGAAAATGTGTTACTTGACGGATTTCAAATTGAAGAAAGCCCATTTTGGACCATTCATATGTACATGGTTAATGGTGGCATTGCCCGTAACCTAAACGTAAAAGCGCATGGACACAATAATGATGGAATCGATCTTGAAATGACCCGCAACTTTCTTGTAGAGAACTGTGTATTCGACCAAGGAGATGATGCCGTAGTCCTTAAAGCCGGACGTAACCAAGATGCATGGAGACTGAATACCCCTACCGAGAATATCGTTGTACGAAACTGCACAATCCTTAAAGGGCACACACTGCTGGGTATCGGCAGTGAGATGTCAGGAGGTATTCGTAATGTTTATATGCATGATTGCACAGCTCCAAATAACGTACATCGACTTTTTTTCATTAAAACCAACCACAGGCGTGGTGGATTTATTGAGAATATCTATATGGAGAATATAAAAACGGGAGGAACACTTAGAGTCTTTGAAGTTGACATGGATGTATTGTACCAATGGAGAACATTGGTTCCTACTTACGAAGAGCGTATCACCCACATTGAAAAAATCTACATAAATAATATAGAATGTGAATCGGCAAATGTGATTTACGACTTAAAAGGAGATGAGAAACAGCCTGTGAGAAATATAGAACTTAGAAATATTCATGTAGATATCCTTATTGACAGTGTAAGTCATGTAGAGAATGTGGAAAGGATCATAACCGAAAATATTATATTTGATAAGATCGATCCTGATGTACAGCCAGAGCTCAAGCGGCATCTTGATAATAAATAAATTCATATAGCCATGAAATATTATCAAAAGCTGGTTCTATTAATCATTTTAGGGATATGAATCGCTGGTTCGTGCCTATACTTTCGTACACTAAGCAATAGAAATGAGAAAGAGAGGTTATTTGATAAATAAAAAAAAGAGGCGGATTTTGATAATCCTCCTCTTTGCGGAGAGAGAGGGATTCGAACCCCCGGAAGCTCGCACTTCAACGGTTTTCAAGACCGCCGCAATCGACCACTCTGCCATCTCTCCTTTGCTTATATTTCAGGATATATTAAATCCGAAAAGCGAGTGCAAAGATATTACTATTTTTGAAAAGAAAAAATATTAACAAGGGATTATTTTAGTCTGAATAATAAAAATCAATATTTCGTTGTATCTTTGTGTAAACTAGATACAGATTAAACATGTTATTTACAGAACTACCACTTACCGATTCTCTTTTAGAAGGCCTTGATGTTATGAACTTTAAGGAGGCCACACCTGTTCAGGAACAAGCTATACCTATTATTCTTAACAAAAAAGATATTATTGCTTGCGCACAAACAGGGACTGGTAAGACGGCAGCATTTTTACTTCCATTGCTTAATAATCTACAAACCGACAATCATAATGAGAATAAGGTCAATGCCATTATTATGGCACCCACTCGTGAATTGGCACAACAGATAGATTCAATGATGGAGGGTTTTTCATATTACACTCCTTTTTCATCCGTAGCTGTCTACGGAGGAAACGATGGTGATGCTTGGGATATTCAGAAAAAAGGTTTAACTAGTGGTGCTGATGTAGTAATTGCCACCCCTGGAAGGTTGCTTTCGCATATCAATTTGTATAATATAGACTTTTCGGGCGTAAAGTATTTTATTCTGGATGAAGCTGATAGGATGCTCGATATGGGGTTCTATGAAGATATCATGAAGATTGAAAAGTTACTACCCAAAGATCGCCAAACAGTAATGTTTTCAGCCACAATGCCTCCAAAGATTCAACAACTTGCTAAGACAATTCAAAGAAACCCCGAAGAAATTTCAATTGCCATAGCTCGTCCTCCAGAAAGCATTATACAATCTACATACATTTGCTACGAACCTCAGAAGATGCAAATTCTGAAGCGATTATTTCACGAGAAAAAACCCAACAAAGTGATTTTATTCTCAGGTTCTAAACAAAAGGTAAAAGAAATTGCTAAGACCCTGAATCAAATGAAGTTGTCCGTTGGAGAAATGCACTCTGACCTAGATCAAGCACAACGTGAGCATGTTATGCATGAGTTCAAAAACGAGAGAGTTGATATTCTTGTTGCAACAGATATTGTAGCACGTGGCATTGATATTGATGATATTACACTAGTGATTAACTTCGATGTACCTTATGACGTAGAAGACTATATTCACCGCATAGGTCGCACTGCACGTGCAGGTGACTCTGGTATGGCTATTACTTTTGTTGCACCAGAGGAACAATATAGATTTGAACAAATAGAAGAATTTCTCCAAAAGAGAATTTATAGAATTCCTGTACCTGCAGAGTTAGGTAAAGTTCCAGAGTATAATCCAAGTAAAAACAAACGTCAAAAAGGCACTATCACAAGTGCCTCAAGAAAAAGGAAATCATCTAAAGGAGCTGTTGATACTACTAAAAGAACAGCCAACAATAAGGGTGAAGGACCCAAAAAGAAAAGGCCACTGAAGCCTCGCAAGAATCAAGATGAAAAGAAGAAAAAACCATATAATATGAATCAGGATAGGGAAAACACAAAACAGGATGGTGAAAACATGAAACAACAACCTGAAAGCAAACTTCCAAATACTGATCAAGTAAAAAGGACGAAGAAAAAACGTAAACCCAAGACCCAGCAAGACGTTACAGCAGATAATAAGCCTCGTACAAACAATAAGCCTCGTGCAAATAAAGACTCTAAAGGGGAAGATAAACCTTTAAATGAACAACAAATCAGGAGCAATCAAAAGGCAAAGAAAAAGAAAAGTATAGAACAAGGTAATACCTCTATAAATATTAATAAATCAAACGAATCTTCTCCAAAGAAAGTCGTTAAAAAGAAGCTTGTTAAGAAGAAGGATTTAGTTGATAAAGTTCCTTCACCCGAAAAAAAGGTAAAACAAGACGCTCCTGCTAAGAATGCAGATAAAAAGAAGAAGAGTTTTTGGGACTGGCTCCCTTTCGGGAAGAAATAAAATAAATTATATTAAAAAAAACGAGACTGTAAATTAAACCTGACACCGTTTAACTTACACTACCAATAAACAGGTGCTATAAGTAAAAATTATATCACCTGTTTTTTATATGCAATATTTATAGCAGTTGAAATTTATGCTTAAATTAACTGAAAGCTCTGCTTATACTAGTTGAAGTTCTGCTTTTTGCTCCATCTCCACAATATCCATTCCACGAAGTATGGCTTGCTCGTTAACTGGCAATAAGTGATGATGTCGCTCCGGAAGTGTTTCTTTTAGTCCTTTCAAAACATTTTCTACCTTAAGTATAGGTGAAACCTTTAACAGGCCACCAAGAATAATCATGTTAAAGACCTTATTGTTTTCCATTTTCATAGATTCTTCGATTGCATTTACACAGTATACATCTATATCTTTACGCTTAACCTTATTATTTATACCATACTGGTCGTAAATAAGTACACCACCTGGTTTCACTTTTTCTTCAAACTTATCAAGTGATGGTTGGTTAAGCACAATTGCGATGTCATAGTTGTTTACAACTGGAGAACTTATGGGGACATCAGAAATGATAACTGTAACATTTGCAGTTCCTCCTCTCTGTTCGGGACCGTAAGCAGGGAACCACGACACCTCCTTATCCTCCATTATACCAGAGTAGGCAAGTATTTTCCCCATAGATAATACACCCTGTCCTCCAAAACCGGCTATAACTATTTCCTTGAGCATTTTATCAGATTAAAGTTTTTATAAAATCATATATTTTTCAAATCTCCAATTGGAAAAACTGGAAACATATTCTTAACCATCCAATCGTTAGCCCCTGCAGGTGTCATCTTCCAACCCGAACTACAAGTAGATACCACCTCCACAATTGAGGTGCCTTTTCCTGCTAAAGAATTTTCAAAAGCAAGCTTAATCATTCGCTTTGTCTTTTTCACAGCAGCTGCTGTATGCACACTTGTACGAGTAGCAAGACAAACTCCATCAAGCAAAGCAAGCATATCAAGTATCTTTAATGGACGTCCCATTGTATTAATGTCTCTTCCGAAAGGACTAGTTGCGGTTGGCATATTTTCCAATGTTGTCGGTGCCATCTGCCCACCTGTCATGCCATATATTGCATTATTAATAAAAATTATTGCAATATTCTCACCACGGTTAGCTGTATGAATAGTTTCGGCTGTACCAATAGCCGCAAGATCCCCATCACCCTGATAAGTAAAAACCATTTTCTCGGGCAGAAGTCTTTTAACAGCAGTTGCAAGCGCTGGCGCTCTACCATGTGCTGCTTCCTGCCAATCAATATCAAGATATTTGTAGGCAAAAACTGCACATCCAACAGGTGCAATACCTATTGTCTTTTCTTGTAACCCTAGCTCCTGAATTACTTCAGCCACTACCTTATGCACCACCCCATGAGAACAACCAGGACAATAGTGCATATAATTATCATTCATCAATTCTGGTTTGGCATATACCAGATTTTCGGGATTAACTATATCGTTTTTATTCATTTTCTAAATCTTCAAAAGTAATTATCTCACTATCTTTTACTAAATCGATAAATCAAGTAAAATAAAATTGCTGATCCACCAAACCACCATGTCAATTGCATATTCTTTTCTGTAGAAAAGTAAACAACAAATGTAGCAATGAAGGACAACAAGAATAATAAAAGAAAGATATTTCTTATTTTAGGATCCATAATATATGATTTTAAACTGTTATTTCTTTAATCTTAAAACTTGATACTTGAACTTGATCTTTTGAAACTTGAACTTTATTTCCTGATTCTCTAAACTTAAGTCTTAAGATAATAGTAATTTTACACTCCTACAGTTTTCTCTTTAAGAGCTTTCAGAACTTCATCTGGTGTAGGAACAATTCCACCCAATCGTCCGTAATGTTCTACCGGCACCTTACCGTTCACAGCTAATCTCACATCCTCAACCATTTGTCCGGCATTAAGCTCAACTGTAAGCATTCCCTTAACCTTACTTGCATACTCATTAATTATCTTTGTCGGATAAGGCCAAAGCGTTATTGGGCGAATTAAACCAACTTTAATACCCTCTTGACGTGCCAAATCAACAACTTTCATGCAAATTCTCGCAGCTGAACCAAATGCTACAATTATATATTCAGCATCAGAGCATTTAATCTCTTCATAGCGAACCTCATTTGCTTCCACTTCTTTATATTTAGATTGAAAACGAATGTTGTTCTTTTCCATCGATACAGAATCTAATTCCAGTGAAGTAATAATATTAGGGCCTCTATCTAGAGTTCTTCCAAGAGTTGCCCAAGGGCACTGCTCTCTGATTTCCTGTTCTGTTCTTCTGCGTTTAAACTCAGGCAATTTCACTTTCTCCATCATTTGACCAATGACACCATCGGTAAGAATCATTGCAGGATTTCGATATTTAAAAGCAAGTTCCAGACCAAGACCTACAAAGTCGGCCATCTCCTGCACCGAGTTGGGCGCAAGAGTAATAAGCTTATAATCACCATGACCTCCACCCTTTACTGTTTGAAAATAATCGGCTTGCGAGGGCTGTATAGTACCTAAACCTGGACCTCCTCTCTGAACATTTACAATCAGACAGGGCAGTTCTGCTCCAGCCATATAAGATA
>DUUR01000081.1 GCA_012841425.1 Bacteroidales bacterium
GATATATGTTTCCATTTGCCACTCAACGCTTTCATAAACACAAATGACAACATTCCAAACACGATACCCTGAGCAATACTAAAAGCAAAAGGCATCATAATCATTGTTAGAAAAGCAGGAAGCGCTTCGGTCATATCTTCAAAGTTAATCTTAACCACAGAAGTAAGCATAAACAGGCCAACAAGAATCAACGCAGGCGCAGTAGCCGAAGCAGGAACCATTAAGAAGATAGGAGCAAGGAATAGTGCTAGAGCAAACATAACTGCAGTTGAAAGAGCCGTTAAACCCGTTCTACCACCTACTGCCACACCCGATGCACTCTCAACATAAGATGTTACAGTACTAGTTCCTACAACAGCACCAAATACTGTACCCAATGCATCTGCAAAAAGCGCTTTCTTTATTTGCGGAAAATTACCATCCTTATCGGTAATACCAATTTTAGATGCAACACCTAATAGAGTACCAATTGTATCAAACAAATTCACAAAAAGGAATGTAAATACAACAATAACCATATCAAAAGTAAAGATGTTGGCCCATTCGAATTTCAAAAATACGGGAGAGATATCGGGTGGCAATGAAACAAGGCTGCCTTCTGGAACTTGCACAAGGCCCAAAATAACAGCAAATATTGTTGCCGAAGCAATACCAATTAAAAATGCACCGTGCACCCTTTTATAATAAAGCACAGCAGTTAAAATCAAACCCAACAATGCTACCCATACATGAGGATTAGACATTGCGCCTAGAGTTATCATTGTGTTTTCATCAGATACTATTATACCCGCATTCTGCAAACCCAGAAAGGTTATAAATAGCCCAATACCAGCCGGAATAGCATACTTAATTGTACTGGGAATACTCCTAACAATAAGCTCCCTAATATTAAAGAAAGTAAGCAACACAAATATAATACCTTGTATAAAAACAGCGGTTAGTGCCATTTGCCAATTGTAGCCAAGACCAAGCACTACCGAGAAAGCAAAGAATGAGTTTAATCCCATTCCCGGTGCCTGAGCAATTGGCAAGTTGGGTATAAAAGCCATAAACAATGTACCAAGAATTGCTGCAACAGCGGTTGCCGTAAACAGAGCCGAGCGGTCCATTCCTGTCGCACTCAATATATTCGGGTTAACCACAAGTATGTATGACATAGTAAGAAATGTAATAATTCCTGCTACTATCTCAACCCTAACTGTAGTTTTATGTTCCTTTAGTTTAAATAATTTTTCAAGCATATCTTTATAGGTTATATGTTAAAAGTTCCATTTTGTTGCCAACGTAGGAATTGCAAAAAACTTGCTTTCTGCAAACTTATTTACAAAGTTATAGCTGAGTTCAATTTCACTACCAAGAGAAAAATTAGGTGTTATATTGTACCAAATTTGAGGCTCACTAAGAAAAACAAGCTTTTTGCCATCAGCAGTAGGTCCTTCTGTAAAAGATGCATCTTCAGTCCAAAGATCCATAAAACCACCCAAAGACAGTTTACCATCTGCAAAAGTAGCATTCCATGTTACTGTCCACTGGGCATCGTGACTAACATCATTAAATGCATTTAATTTATATGCCACATA
>DUUR01000082.1 GCA_012841425.1 Bacteroidales bacterium
TACTACCTGAAATGCCTATTATTGGAATATCAAATAAACTCCTATGATATATTGATATTTTTTGTAGGGCAAGTAAACAGTTATTTACTTTAATAAAATTCACATTCTGGAAACTCTTCCATTGAGGTAGTTGCTTTGAAACAACAAAATTGCGGACACCTGAGTCATAAAGCTCATTAATAAAATTATGGGCGTCGTTATTTTTAGTTTCTAATGCAAAGAATAATGTCTCAGAGGGATTTGAAAGTTTCCGACTATCGGTAAGTAAAATCGATATTTCTGCCGAATAAAGGTTATTGTCCTTAACTCCTAAAATAGAAGCAATTTGATTTATATCGTATTTCATAATATGATTATAAATTATTTACTTTTTCAATTAAACTAACAATTTGCCTGATTTCTTCTTCACACTGTATATGGGGATACTTCTTTGTAAAGGATTCAATATTTTTTAGCGTACTAAAAAGGAATTTACTGTATGATTTGGTTTCTGTATTAATAGGACAGTGGTCAATTGACTTTCTTATAGAAGCCCACTCACTGTTAATCATTTGGGTATCTTTTGAAAAAAAACAATCTGAAAAACATTTCCATATATAATCTTGTGCCATGGATGTTGGATGGACCATATCCTCGTTATAAAACCTATAATCACGAAGCTCATCAATCATTATTTCGTATGCAGGAAAGTATTCTACTCTGTCTTTGAATTTGTTTTTTATATTTTCAATGGCTAAATGCAATATAGACTTACTTATTTGATTATCATGTGCTCCATCTCTAAAATGTCTTATAGGGCTTACTGTAAATATAAAACGTAGATTCGAATTTTGATTTATAAGTTCCTCAATTAAATAACTCCAATCTTCAACAATTGTATCTATAAATAACCTATAGCGATTGAAATTTTTTGCAGGAAACTTGTGACAGTTACTCACAACCTGTGGAGTGTTGTGTAAGTTATATGCATATGCTGTACCAAAAGTTATTAGTAGTATGTCTGTTTCTCTTAAACAGTTTGTAGCATTGCTATATCGCTCGTTTATTCTTTTAAGGCATATCTGTTCATCGACATCAGAGAAGCTGCCATGATGCATAAAACTGTGATGCATCTCGTTATTATAAACTAGTTCTGATTTATCGAAATGTTTATCTTCGAGTAAACGCTTTAAGCTATTTGAGATTGAAACGGGGTTATATAGAATACCAAAAGGATTAGGATCTACTTTGAATTTGTGCTCTTTGAGTTTATTACCGATATTTTCAGAAAAGCAGGATCCGAAAAGCATCATTTTAGTGGTGTGATCTATCCTTACATCTGATTTATCAATTTGTACGCGAGTTCTAAAATCCATACGCTTGAATTTTCATTTTGATACAAAAATAGAAATAAAGGAGCAAATAACTAAGGGAAGTATATAAAACTAATGGTGTGTATATAAAAAAGGAAAGGTTGTCTCACGACAACCAATCTTCATTGTTAACCTTAAATCTAATACCATGAAAAACACGTTGCAAATATAGGGTATTTTTTAATACCGAACATGATTTTCATGAATAAATATGAGACATTTTGCA
>DUUR01000083.1 GCA_012841425.1 Bacteroidales bacterium
GATTATTGGATTGGTTTTAGGAAGGAGCACGGTAAATAGGTTCAATTACAACAATCCACTTAATAATCCTCCGTCAATTTGAATTGTGGCTCCGTTAATTGATTGTGCTTGCTGTGAGCATAAATAGCATACCAAATCGCCAAACTCTTGCGGATCCATATATCGCTTGTGTGGGAAGTTCCCAATGGCTTTTTGTTCGTACTCATCAATTGAGATACCTTCTTCTAACGATCGTGCTTGCATTAGTTGTGTTACACGATCGGTCTTGAAGTAACCGGGACAAACATTGTTTATTGTAATGCCTTTTGATATTAGCTCTTTGCTTATAGTTTTGGCGAAGCTGACTACGGCCGACCGGAATATATTTGATAAAACCATGTTTGGTGAGGGTTCTTTTACGGTTATTGAGGCTACATTTATTATTCTGCCCCACCCTCTGGCTTCCATATAGGGCAGGCAATGGTTTATCATTCTGATATTATATTTCAGCACGGATTCATAGGCTTCGTCTAAATCATTTTCGGTTATATCTCTGAAGGTGCCAGGCTTGGGGCCACCAGAATTGTTAACTAATATATCTACACCTCCGAAGTGACTGACTGCTTCTCTTACAATGCGCTCATTGTCTGCAGGGTTGGACATATCAACTTCTAGCGATAATACTTTTACCCCCAGTGCCTCAATTTCTTGCTTGGTTTG
Source organism: Bacteroidales bacterium (assembly GCA_012841425.1). Classification (GTDB taxonomy): domain Bacteria; phylum Bacteroidota; class Bacteroidia; order Bacteroidales; family Dysgonomonadaceae; genus Proteiniphilum. Next base: position 700 of record DUUR01000083.1, read on the forward strand.
AATAAGTGAACTTATATTTCTAGCACATAATACAATGTTTGCTCCTTCTCTAGCCAACGCTATTGCGCATGCTTTGCCCAATCCCTTGCTGCTACCGCCAATTATTGCAGTTTTCTCTTTTAAATTGAAATCCATAATTTAAATCTATTTATTCGTATTATCAGTATTATCCCTGATATCGGTGATTACGCACTAAACCGTGTTGATCCTATCAGCTTTGTTATAAAACAATAACTCTTTATTTAAATATCAAATAAAGTATAATTATATATATAACGCAATATAGTTGTTTGGGTTTTTTTGATATGATACTAAATGATAAAAGAGCTATTTTTAGTATCTTTGCAGTTAAATAAAAACTCAATATATCAAACGTATATGTCTAATCAGTTTAAACGTACTCTTATTACTTCTGCGCTTCCGTATGCAAACGGACCTGTGCATATTGGACACCTCGCCGGGGTGTATGTTCCTTCGGATATTTATGCTCGTTACTTAAGGCTTAAAGGTGAGGAGGTTCTATTTATTGGTGGTTCGGATGAGCATGGTATTCCTATTACAATTAAAGCTAGAAAAGAGGGGGTTACTTCTCAAGATATTGTGGATAGATATCATGAGCTGATTAAGAAGTCGTTTAGCGAATTTGGTATTTCATTTGACATTTATTCTCGCACCACTTCAGAGACGCATAAGAAAACTGCATCGGACTTCTTTCGTACGCTTTACGACAAAGGGGCGTTTAGCGAACAGGAGAGTGAGCAGTATTATGATGAGGAGGCGGGACAGTTTTTGGCCGATAGATATATTATGGGTACTTGCCCGCATTGTGGTAATGAAAAGGCGTATGGCGACCAGTGTGAGGAGTGTGGAACATCGCTTAGCCCTAATGATTTAATTAATCCTAAATCAACCTTAAGTGGTAGCGTGCCTGTTAAACGAAGCACAAAGCATTGGTATTTGCCACTTGACAAACACGAGGAGTGGTTACGTAAGTGGATTCTTGAGGATCATAAGGAGTGGAAGACTAATGTATATGGGCAATGTAAATCATGGTTAGACATGGGACTGCAGCCAAGGGCGGTAAGTCGCGACCTCGATTGGGGTGTACCTGTGCCTGTGGAGGGTGCTGAGGGCAAGGTATTATATGTTTGGTTTGATGCTCCTATTGGTTATATTTCAAATACTATTGAACTACTGCCCAATGATTGGGAAAAGTGGTGGAAGGATGAAGAATCGAGAATTGTTCATTTTATTGGTAAAGACAACATAGTTTTTCACTGTATTGTATTTCCTGCTATGCTTAAGGCCGAGGGTAGTTATAACTTACCAGATAATGTGCCTGCAAATGAGTTTATGAATCTTGAGGGTGATAAGATTTCAACATCTCGCAACTGGGCTGTATGGCTGCATGAGTATCTTGAGGAGTTCCCAGGCAAGCAGGATGTGTTGCGTTATGCTTTAACGGCTAATGCTCCTGAGACTAAGGATAATGATTTTACATGGAAGGATTTTCAGGCTCATAATAATAATGAGCTCGTTGCGGTGTTGGGTAATTTTGTGAATCGTGCCTTGGTATTGACCAATAAATATTTCGAAAACAGAGTGCCTGCCTTGGGAAAACTGACCGATTTGGATAGGGATGCAATTTCGGAGGCCGAAAAGGTGAAGAATCTTGTTGAAACCAACCTCAATAATTTCCGCTTTCGTGAGGCTCAAAAAGAGGCTATGAATATGGCTAGGATTGGGAATAAGTATTTGGCTGATGCGGAGCCGTGGAAGGTTGTGAAGACTGATATTGAGCGTACTGCAACTATCTTGAATATTGCTCTGCAGATTACGGCCAACTTGTCTATTGTGATTGAGCCGTTCTTGCCTTTCTCGGCTGATAAGTTGCGCAAGTTTATTAAAGTTGACAGTTTGGGATGGGACCGACTGGGTAACTTCGACCTGCTAACTGAGGGGCATACTCTGGGAACTTCTGAATTGTTGTTTGAGAAAATTGAAGATGAGACTGTTGAAAAGCAGGTTCAGAAACTTCAGGATACCAAAACAGCTAATGAGGCTGAGGAGAAGGCGGGGGAAAAAGCAGCGCAAAAAGCTAAGCCTATCAAAGATACTATTGAGTTTGAAGCTTTTGAGAAGTTGGATATTAGAGTGGCAACGGTTATTGAGTGCGAGAGGGTGCCCAAAACGGATAAATTGTTGCGCTTTTTGCTTGATGATGGATTGAAACAGCGTACTATTCTTTCGGGGATTGCAGTGTATTACCCTAACCCCGAAGAGCTTGTTGGACAGCAAGTTTGCTTTATTGCCAACTTAGCACCACGTAAGATGCGTGGTATTCTTTCTGAAGGCATGATACTTTCGGCTGAGAATGCGGATGGGACATTGGCATTGGTGAAGCCGGCTAGTTTGGTTAGTCCGGGCAGTCAGGTGGGTTAAATTAGGCACCCAGGCGGTTTAATTCAAAACATCTTGGTTGTTTAGCTTGGTTGTTTTAACCTAGTTAATCCCTAGACTATAGTTAAATTAACTAAACTATTGCAACTATTTAACTAGATTTGCATCTTATGTATAGA
>DUUR01000084.1 GCA_012841425.1 Bacteroidales bacterium
TCTGACACGCCTTTCAAAACTACTGGTACCTGCTGTCCGTCGAAAGTCAATAATGCATTCTCTTCCAACGATTCAGAAAACATATTTATCTCTTCAATCTGTAAAGCTCTATCAAATGTGCTTGTATGATAATCAAACACCTTCCCTTCTTTAACTGTAACTTTCAGGTCAGGGTCAAATGCACTAAACATTCCTTCCACAATACCTCCGAAGCCGTTAAATACAGATAGAACCACAACCATTGCCATGGTCGCAATTGCTATACCACACACTGATATCGCAGAAATCACATTTATAGCATTATGCGATTTCTTAGAAAAAAGATACCTACGTGCTATGAAAAAAGAGATATTCAAACAATAAATTTGTTACTTGTCTTTCAACAGTTTGTCAATGTTCTCAATATAATCAAGAGAATCATCTATATGAAAAGTTAGTTCAGGTATAACCCTAAGTTGATTCCTTAGCTTTTTGCCAAGATCATACCTAACTGTTTTTACGTTTTCATTTATATTACTTACCAATTCTTCCGATTTTCCAGATGGAAATATACTTAGATAAGCATGTGCTACACTTAAATCGGCCGAAACCCTAACATTTGTAACCGATATTAATACACCTGGCATCTTTTTTGCCTCAACTAGAAGCAAATCCCCAAGTTCTTTCTGTATTAAGCGGTTAACCTTTTGTAGTCTATTATTATCCATTTTTATATCTTTCTTATAAGTGTCAAACCATCTCGTAGAGGCAAAATAACCTTTTCAACACGATCATCGCACTTTAATTTATCATTAAATTCCAAGATTCCCTTTGTTTGCCAATCGTTACTTTTAACCTTTTCAACTACTTTACCGTGCCAAAGTGTATTATCCGCAATAATAAAGCCTCCTTTTTTAGTTTTTGGGAGTACCGATTCAAAGTTAAGCCAATAATCTCTTTTATCTCCATCAATATAAACCAAATCGAAGAAATTATTCTCAAATTGCCGAACAACTTCATTTGCATCACCTATATGCAACACTATTTTTTCTCCATATTCAGATTGACTAAAATTATTGAGAATCAAATCCTCCATTTCATCATCAATTTCAATTGTATGAAGAGTAGCCTCATCATCAAGTGCTTCGGCCATACAGATTGCCGAGTAACCAGTGAAAGTACCAATCTCTAGCACCTTATTGGGGCGTACCATATGCACAAACATTTTCAATAATCGTCCTTGAAGATGTCCTGAAATCATATTACCGTGAAGTAGCTTAAGCTGAGCTTCACGGTAAATATGCTTTAAGAGATCTGGCTCTTGGTCTATGTGTTCAGTAATATAATCGTCAATTGATTCCATTAAGTAAACACCATTTCATTTATTGAGTATAGTCAGGTAAATTATACTTCTCTTTTGCCTCAAGAATTCTCCAAGCATCAACAATTTCAAGATAAGTTGTTCCACCCACTTCACCAAAACTTCCACCAAGATAGGCTACCCTATCATGTTTTTCTATCAAATTCTGATCAATTAATCTTCTTATTGCTTCAGTGAAGTATGCTCTACGACTCTCTTTGGTATTGCCATCGCCCTTTCCCTGCTGAAACTCTGCCGAAATACCATAAGATAATGCCAGCTCACGAGCAAGACGCTTAGAGGTTGCAATTGCGTGAATAGGACTCTTTCCTCTAAATGCGGCCAACACTCGTGCTGTTCTTCCCGTATGACTATCGGTAACGATAGCTTTAACATTAAGCCTATTAGAAGATTTTACAGCCTGTTTTGCCAAGAACTCTGTTACCTCTCTGTCATCTTCTGGATTAATTGGAACTCTGATATCATTATCGGCAAGCTTTGTAAGCTCTGCCTCATAGGCTGTTCTGGCCATAGTTTTAACTGCCTCAACTGGATATTTTCCATATGCAGTCTCACCACTAAGCATAACAGCATCAGTCCTATAGTATATAGCATTAGCGATATCTGTAATCTCTGCACGTGTAGGTCGTGGGTTAACAATCATCGAGTGCAACATTTGAGTTGCAACAATAACTGGCTTCTTATGTTGAATAGCCTTTTTAATAAGAATACGCTGAATTCCTGGAATCTTCTCCTGTGCAACTTCAATTCCAAGATCACCACGTGCAATCATTATTCCATAAGCTTGCTCCAATATCTCATCAGCGTTGTCAACACCCTCTTGATTCTCTATTTTGGCTATGATCTTGATAGGGCTTTTTAAACTATCTAGTATCGTTTGAACAGCAATTACATCTTCACCGTTACGAACAAATGAGTGTGCTATAAAATCTACTTCATTTTTAACAGATAGCTCAATAAACTCCTTATCTCTTTCTGTTATAGCAGGCAGATTTATACGAACACCTGGTATATTTACACTTTTGCGACTTCCTATAACCCCATCGTTCATCACCTTGCAAATCAGGTATTCCTTATTTACTTCAATAACATTCAAATCTATTTCCCCATCATCAATGAGTATGTCATCACCAACATTCATCTCATTTGCTATGCCGGGATAAGATATATAGACAGTTTCTCTCGTAGATATTCCATCAGGATTTCCCACTATTTTAATTTCTTCTCCTGTTTTAAGCTCTATATCACCTTCAGCAAATGTAGTACGAATTTCTGGTCCTTTTGTATCTACCAATATTGCTATTTCGTCAGATACCTCACGCACATTATTTATAATGCTCATGAAACCTTTTTCATCTAAATGAGCTGAGTTAAGTCTCACCACATTCATTCCAGCATCAAATAATTCTTTAAGGAAAGGAACTTCACAACGTTTATCGGAAATTGTAGCTACAATTTTAGTATGTTTATGCATATTGCTTTTTTTGATTATTTTATTTTCTAATTTATTACTGCTTGGCAGCATTCTCCTACTTATACTTATGTCTTTAAATATTTTAAAGACAAATAATTCTGACTATCTAACGTATAACTCCTCTATTTGTTTGCAAGTAGTAGCGACTCAATTGCCAGATTATATGAATTCAACCCAAAACCTGCAATAACACCCATGCTCACGGCAGTGAGCATCGACTTATGACGAAATTCCTCTCTGGCATAAACGTTAGATATATGAACTTCAACTACGGGAGTTTTAATAGCCTTAATTGCATCTCTTATGGCCACCGAAGTGTGTGTGTAGCCACCTGCATTTAGTATAATACCATCGTAACTAAAACCTGTTTCGTGTATTTTATTAATAATTTCCCCTTCAATATTCGATTGAAAATATGATATTTCAATATTTGGGTAAACCGATTTTAATCTATTCAGAAATTCTGAAAATGATTCTTCACCATAAATACCGGGTTCACGACTTCCCAGTAAGTTGAGATTTGGGCCGTTAATTATTTGTATTTGCATATAAGCACTGTTTTTTATCAATCCAGAGTACTGAAAATAATACGCAAAGATACTATAAAAATTTAGAGAAGAGTGCAAATTAGTAGAGGGTACCAATTGATGATACCCTCTATAAAATTATTACAATAAAATATTACTCTTCTATCTTCTCCAGAGCAAAGCTAGCTTGTTGCATTCTCATATAAGAACGATATCGCCATTTTGCATTCTCCTCAGCAGCATCAAACAATTCATCAGCTTCTGCAGGAAATGACTTAAGCAGTTGCGTATAACGCACTTCTCCCATAAGGAAGCTCCTGAATTTACTCCAATCGGGTTCTTTACTATCAAACTGAAATGGATTTTGACCCTCTTCCTCAAGACGAGGATCATAACGCCATAATTGCCAATAACCACATTCTACAGCAAGTTTCTGCTCTGTTTGTGCTTGCCCCATTCCTCTTCTCAATCCATGACTAATACATGGTGAATAAGCAATCACAAGTGAAGGTCCGTTGTACGATTCAGCCTCACGAAGGGCCTTTAGAGTCTGTGCCTGACTAGCACCCATTGCAACTTGTGCCACATACACATATCCATAAGTTGTAGCAATCATTCCAAGATCTTTCTTACGCACCCTTTTGCCTGCAGCAGCAAACTTAGCTACTGCCGCAATAGGAGTAGATTTAGAAGACTGACCTCCTGTATTTGAATAAACCTCTGTATCTAATACCAATACATTTATATTCTTTCCACTTGCAAGAACATGGTCCAAGCCACCAAAACCAATATCATATGCCCATCCGTCACCACCAAATACCCATATAGACTTCTTGGCAAGATATTTCTCTAAAGAAAGAATTTCTTTAGCAATAGGCATTTCGCTGCCAGATAATGAAGCAACCAGTTTTGCAGAAACCTCTTTCGATAAATCAGAATCATCTTTATGAGTTATCCACAAGTTAAACAACTCATTCTGCTCTTCAGTGAACTCATTCGTAGATATAGCCTTAGTCATAAGGTTATTCAACCTGTTTCTCATACTTTCATGAGCAATAGCAAAGCCATAACCAAACTCAGCATTATCTTCAAACAACGAGTTTGCCCAAGCAGGACCTTTACCCTCTTCGTTTTTAGTATACGGAGTTGCAGGTGCCGAAGCGCCATATATCGACGAACAACCAGTTGCATTTGCAATCATCATCCTATCGCCATACAACTGAGTTACCAGCTTCACGTAAGGAGTTTCACCACAACCAGAACATGCACCCGAGAATTCAAATAGAGGTGTTGCAAACTGAGAGTTCTTTACATTCAACTTAGTATCAACAAGATGCGCCTTACTAGTAACATTCTCCATCATCCAGTCCCAGTTCTTCTGATTCTCAAGCTGAGACTCTATAGAAACCATCTCAATAGCTTTCTCACCTTTTCTTCCCGGACAAATGTCAACACAGTTTCCACAACCCAAACAGTCGAGTACATCAACCTGAATGCGGAATCCCATATTAGCAAATTGCTTACCCTGTGCTTTAAGCAGTTCTACACCTTCTCCAACCCCTTGCTGCTCTTTCTCATCAAGCATGAAAGGGCGAATTGTTGCGTGAGGACAAACATATGCACACTGATTACACTGTATACAGTTTTCTGGTATCCAAACAGGCACACTTGCCGCTACACCACGCTTCTCGTATTTTGATGTACCAACATCCCATGTTCCATCTTCGCGCCCTTTAAAGGCCGATACAGGCAAGCTGTAACCATTTTGAGCATTAACTGGACGAACAACATTTTTTATAAACTCTGGCACCTCATCAGTGCTTTCATTATAAACTTGAATATCTGACCATTCTTTTAATACCTCTACCTCTTCAACATCTCCGCCACGGTCAACCGCAGCATAGTTCATATTTACAATTGTTTCACCTTTTCTACCATACGATTTAACAATGAACTTCTTCATCTGATCAACCGCAAGATCATAAGGTATAACATTAGATATTTTAAAGAAAGCAGATTGCAAAATTGTGTTTGTTCTATTACCAAGACCAATCTCCTCTGCAATTTTTGTTGCATTAATTATATAAAGTTTTATATCATTGTCGGCAAAATACTTCTTTATATGATCGGGAAGATGTTTTGCCACCTCTTCTTTAGCCCACAAAGAGTTAAGGAGGAATGTGCCGTTCTTTTTAAGACCTGCTGTTACATCATACAAATGTAAATATGCAGGAACATGGCATGCCACAAAATTAGGAGTGTTTACCAGATATGGCGAACGAATTGGATTGTCACCAAATCTAAGATGAGAGCATGTAAAGCCGCCCGACTTCTTAGAGTCGTATGCAAAATACGCCTGTACATACTTTTCAGTATTATCACCAATAATCTTAATTGAGTTTTTGTTTGCCCCCACAGTACCATCAGATCCAAGTCCATAAAACTTAGCCTCATAAGTGGTTTCATCCATAGATATTTCATCCTTCATCGGTAGCGATTTGAATGTAACATCATCTACAATACCAATTGTGAAATCATTTTTAGGCATCTTCATCGATAGGTTCTCAAATACAGATATAATCTGAGTAGGAGTTGTATCCTTAGAAGAAAGACCATATATACCCCCTACAATTTCA
>DUUR01000085.1 GCA_012841425.1 Bacteroidales bacterium
CTTATCTTACCAGTAGGAAAGGCTCGGGAAATGATGCTTTCTTTAGAGCCAATAAATCATCTAAATGGTATGTGGTTGCTATTGCCATGATAGGTACATCTATTTCTGGTGTAACCTTTGTTTCTGTGCCAGGCATGGTTAGAAATCTCGATATGTCATACATGCAGATGGTGCTTGGTTTCTTTTTTGGCTACCTGGTGATTGCATATGTGTTGTTGCCTCTATATTATCGATTAAATCTCACAACAATATATGGGTATTTGGAACAGCGGTTTGGACGAAAATCTTATAAAACAGGTGCATGGTTTTTTCTACTTTCTAAAATAGTTGGTGCAGCAGCCAGACTTTATCTTGTTGCATTTATTTTGCAAACTCTTGTATTTGAAGCTTGGGATATTCCATTTGTAATTACAGTTATAGGAATCATTTTAGTAATATGGCTCTATAGTCACAAAAGTGGTATTAAAACAATTATATGGACAGACTGGCTGCAGACTATTCTTTTCTTAATAGCACTTGTACTTATAGTGTGGCAGGTATCTGCGAGACTAAATTTTAATATAAGCGATACTTTTGTAGCAATTAAAAATAGCCCGCACTCAAGAATATTTGTTTTTGACGATTGGGGCAGTACGCAGAATTTCTTTAAACAGTTTTTTAGCGGTATGTTCATTACTATTGTAATGACAGGTCTGGATCAGGACCAGATGCAAAAAAATCTTACTATTAGAACTTTAAAGGATGCGCAAAAAAATGTGGTATCTTATGGATTAGCTTTTGCTCCTATCAATTTTTTATTCCTTTCTCTTGGCGTATTACTTATCATTTTTGCCGAGCAAAATGGTATTGTCTTGCCTGAGGTTTCCGATAATATATTACCCGTAATTGCTAGTGAGTATCTTGGTCCAGGCGTATTGAGCATTTTTATTGTTGGAATAGTTGCGGCAGCTTTCTCAAGTGCAGACTCAGCACTAACGGCTTTAACTACATCGTTTTGTGTTGATATATTAGATATGAAAGCTTTATCTCAAACCAAGGAGCAAGAGAAAAAAGATGTAAAGACCCGTAGAATCGTACATATTGGAATAAGTGTGGTATTTGTTTTAATCATACTTATTATAGAAGCTATTGGTTCAGATAGCATAATCACTGCAATATATAAACTAGCTTCTTATACTTATGGGCCTCTGCTTGGTTTATATTGTTTTGGTCTCTACTCAAAAGTGAAACCTAATGATATGTATGTGCCATATGTTGCCATTGTTGCACCTATTCTTTGTTTTATTATTGAGATGATGATGAAACAACTATATAATTACCAAGTAGGATATGAGCTTTTATTGATTAACGGATTAATTACTGGTTTAGGGCTTTGGATAATTTCTATCAGAAAAAAGAATCTACTTACATAAAACTGAGTAACTTTACCGCTTAATTTAGAAACTTAATTTTACACATAGAAATGATTATAAAAAGTGCCGAATTCGTAATAAGTAATAGCGATTACAAACTATGTCCTCAGGATGGTAAACCTGAATACGCTTTCATTGGTCGCTCAAATGTAGGTAAGTCTTCATTAATAAATATGCTCACAAATAAGAAAGGGCTAGCAATGACCTCCTCTAAGCCAGGTAAGACAACACTTATAAATCATTTCATCATTAACAATCAATGGTACCTAGTTGATTTACCCGGATATGGTTATGCACGTAGAAGCAAAGAGGGTAGGGAGAAGCTAAGAGAAATTATTGAGGATTATATATTAGAAAGAACAGAGTTGGTTAATCTTTTTGTTCTTGTAGATGTGCGTCATGAGGCCCAACTTATAGATCTAGAATTTATGGAGTGGTTGGGCGAAAATGGAGTACCTTTTTCAATTGTATTTACCAAAGCAGATAAACTTAGTGCACTTAGATTGCAAACAAATGTGGAAGCTTACAAAGATAAATTAATAGAGAGCTGGGACGAGCTACCTCCTATATTTATTACATCTTCAGAGAGAAAACAGGGTAGGGACGAGGTTATCGACTATATCGGAAAGATACAATCCCAAATGGTTTAATATACAAACACCCTAACTACGTCCAAACGAACCCCCTACAATATCAAGCAACTCGTTTGTAATAGACTCCTGGCGTAGTTTGTTATACTCTCTATTTAGTTCGTCTATAAGATTATCCGCATTGTCATTAGCTATCTGCATAGCAGTCATTCTTGCAGCATGTTC
>DUUR01000086.1 GCA_012841425.1 Bacteroidales bacterium
ACAGATGTACCGTCGCTACGCAATAGCAGTTTGTCGTCAAGCTTTTTGTCAGACAAGTCAGCCCACACAGAGCCATCTTCTTTGCGGTAGAACAATCCTTTCTCCAATCCCACCAATACTTCATCTCTTCCTGCAAGATAGGTCTCAGATTCGTAATAAATCTTGTCGAAAGATACTCCCATTTCGTCGTATGTTTCGTCGAAACCTGCATACACCCAGCTGTTCATCTTTTTCCACATCTCCACTGTTTCTGAGTCGCCGGCTTCCCATTTGCGAAGCATTTCGCGAGCCTCTGCCATAAGTGTTGATTGTTGTTCTGCCTCTTCGGGTGTCAGGTCTTTATCATCTTGCAATGATTTTTGTTCTTCTTTATATTTTTTGTCGAACAGCACATAGAAGTCGCCAATCAAATGGTCGCCTTTTTTTCCTGTCGATTCGGGTGTTGCACCTTCGCCCCATTTTTGCCATGCAAGCATCGATTTGCAGATATGTATGCCTCGGTCGTTTACAATGTTTGTTTTAACCACATTCAGACCGTTTGCTTTTAGAATTTCACTTAGTGAGTGTCCCAAAAGTATGTTGCGGACGTGACCAAGGTGCAGTGGCTTGTTGGTGTTGGGTGATGAATACTCAACCATATACAGAGGTGCATCTTCTTTAACCGGCGTAAACCCATATTCAGGGTTGGCATTAATATGCTTTAGCATTTCAACCCATACGCTTGATGCAACCGTAAGATTCAGAAATCCCTTTATCACATTGTAGTCTGTGACCAGCTCGGCATTGTTGTTTGCCAAATAATCACCAATCTCTTGTGATGTTTGTTCGGGATTCTTCTTAGATATCTTTAGCAACGGAAAGGTTACCAAAGTGTAGTGTCCCTTAAAATCCTTTTTGGTTTTTTGCAACGTGATTTGTGACGCATTAACCTCAGAGTTGTATAATTGCTTGATAGCCTCAATGATGGCTGTTTGGAGTTTTAGTTCAATGTTCATATCCTGAATTTGCTGATTTTGAATGCAAAGGTAGTAAAAAGTATTATATCAGCTATATAGCATATTATATGAGGGGCTTATATTTAACACAATATATTATGGTTGTTCGATAATATCTGTTAATTTTACGCTAAATTACAATTGTCAGAGTATAAACTTTTTTATTGTGACAAGATGAAGAAAAGATACCAAAACTATATCATGGCTCTTATTGTGTTAATGGGGCTGACTTCTATTTATTCTTGCACTAAGGATTCTGCCAAGACACAAAGCCTTAATGCAAAAGAGATATCATTATATCTTTATTCGATTAGAAGGAATGAAGATTCGCTTACTTTGTACCTCAATAAGAGTATAGCAGATAACAATCAGCTTGGTAAATTGTATGCTTACCGTTTGCTTGGTAATTATCAACGCGAAAATGCGCGCTTCACGGAGGCAATATCAAGCCATCAAAGCGAATTGGAGGCTGCATTAAAGCTTAATGATACTATTGATATTATTCAGGCACTAAATAATCTGGGAACTGATTTTAGACGGGTGGGGGCTCTTACAGAGGCGTCGGATTATCATTATCGTGCGCTTGATTATGCAGAGACATATTCGGGATTGGAAACAAATGCCGGCATGAAAAACAGGGTGGTATCTCTCAATGGTATTGGTAATGTGAGCTTGTCGTTGGGATATTATGATGAGGCAAAAAAATACTTTGAGGATGCTCTTAAGGATGAGATAAAGCTTGGCAGTCCAATTGGGCAGGCTATTAATTATGCAAATATTGGTGCTATTTATGAGCATAAGGGCGAGTATGATTCGGCAAGAGTATATTATGAGCAGTCGCTAGAGCAAAATATGATTGGTAAGTCTAACTTGGGTATAGGACTTTGTTACATTCATTTTGGCAATATCTTTAAGCAAAAGGCAGAGTATGATGAGGCTAAGGCAGAGTATCAAAAGGCTTATGAGCTGATGGAAAACATATCTGACAGATGGCATTGGCTTGAGGCGTGTATCTCTATTGCCGAAATTAATTTTCTTACTAAGGATTTTAGGGGTTATAAGCATTATATAGAACTTGCCGAAGAGGTGGCAAATGAGATTGAGTCGCCCGAACATCTTTCTGCAATTTATGGATTGAAGCATGAATATGAGTTGAGCCAAAATAATTTTAATTCGGCTCTTTATAATTATAAGAAGAGCATAGCTATGCAGGATAGCGTGCAGGGCATAAAAAAGAATAGTCAATATCTGGATCTTAGGGTCTCGTATGAGAGAAGTAAGTTTGACAGAAGTTTGAGGCAAATGGAGGAAGACAATAGAGCGGAGAATGCGCGACGTAAGATTATGTTGTATGCATTGGTTCTGGCAAGTATTACGGGTATAGTAATTACTTCTTTGCTTTATTATGCTTATCGTCAGAGAACTAAGAGCAACGAGATATTGAGGCGGATGGAGAGGACAAGAAGTGAGTTTTTTACTGGTATCACGCATGAGTTTAGAACGCCGCTTACTGTGATTTTGGGATTGGCTGAGAAGATACAGGGTGATGAGAATAGCAAAAAAGATGCAACAGCTATAATCAGGCAGGGTAATATTTTGCTGGATATGGTGAATCAACTGTTGGAGATGGCAAAAATAAAAACTCGTATAGAAAGTTCGAAATGGGTGAATGATGACATTGTGGCGCACACTACTATGCAGGTTGAGGCTTTCAGACCTTATGCTTCTGCAAAGGGAACTGATTTGATTGTTGTATCTAATGAGAGGGTAATGAAGGTGGATTTTATCCCTAAGTATTATGAGCGTATTTTGGTTAACTTGTTGTCTAATGGTTTGAAATATGCTCCTCAGGGTGGAAAGATTGAGATTGACCTGTCTCATCATAATGGCGCTTTTACGTTGTTGGTGTCTGATAATGGGGAGGGTATCTCTGCAAAAGACTTACCTCACATTTTTGATGAGTTTTACACCGGCAAGTCGCTCGGTCAGTCGGAGACCGGTACTGGCATTGGGCTTGCACTTGTGCAGAAGATGGTGGAGGCAATGAATGGTACTATTGCAGCTCGTAATAGAAAAGATGGTGGGGCCGAGTTTGTTATAACTATGCCTGTGAAGCAGAAGTTTGAAGTTGAGGAGAGATTGAAAGAACTTGATCATTTTGAACCGATAGCTAATTTAGAGTTTACCAAATATGATTATGAATTGGGTGAAATGGAGCTTAATGGCGAAGATGATGGCCCACAACATAGACTTAGTATTTTGGTTGTTGAGGATAATGCTGATATACAGAGTTACATTGGCTCTTTGCTGGATGATAAATATCTTGTTAGGTTTGCCTCAAATGGTGATGAGGGGATTAACAAAGCAAGTGAGTTTCTGCCAGATTTGATTATTACTGACCTTATGATGCCTGTGATGGATGGTTTTGAGCTGTCTGGCAAGATAAGGAGCAATAAAATATTGAATCATATACCTATTATAGTGATTTCGGCAAAGACAGATAGTCAGGACTTGCATGATGCAATTGAGGCAGGGGCTGATGCTTATCTGACTAAGCCTTTTAATGCTGCTGAGCTGAAGTTGCGTGTAACAAAGCTGTTGGAGCAACGACAAATACTGCGTGACAAGTATTCGGCCGCAATGATTGGGGGTTCGGCTGAGGAGGTGGAGCTGTCTAATGAGGATAGGGATTTCTTGAACAAGGTGATATCAATTGTTTATGAAAACATAACTGACAATAATCTTAATGTTGATTTTGTGGCGGATCATATATATATGAGTCGCTCGCAACTAAATCGAAAAATACGACAAATCACAGGGTATAGTATCTCTGCTTTTATTTTGCATATTCGTCTTGAGAAGTCGAAACGTATGTTGCGTAGCGATAACGCTCGCATTGGTGATATTGCAATTGCTTGTGGGTTTGAAGATTCTAACTACTATAGCCGAGTGTTTAAGCAGATATATAAAGTATCACCTTCTCAGTTTAGGAAGACTCCTGAGTATACAAATCAATAAAGTATAATATTAGATATGACACAAGACTGTGAAGTTATGAGGTTTGAGGTTGGTTTCTTTTTGAAATCGCGCTTTAGCTCCGTTCATCCTGATATGCTATATCAGCCTTCGTTTGTGAAATACGATGGTGATGATGACTATGACTTAGTGCTTGCTGAGGTATGTGCTGAGCATATAGATGAGCTGATTTGTTATTACGAGAGTTTATTTAGCTGTATTGATAAATATTCAGAGCGATATCACAAGCAACATTTGTGGTTGAGACCGGGTTTGTTTTGTGGTGATGAGATGTTGTTTGGCTTTCCATGGTATGACCGTTTGATTGATATTACCAGATTATTTGATGAATTGAAAGAAAAGGAAGAGGGTACTCTTTTTTCAACTGGTGATCAAGGTTGGTATTTTGAGATATTTCAGTTGAATGATAAATTACTTTTTTATGAAACAGCTCAAGAGGATGAGATGGATTTTTCTGTAGATGATTTTGATGAGCGTTTGTTTTCACAGGACAAGAAGTATCATTTTGATTTTGATGATTTTGGTTTTGTAGAATATACATGGGCTTGGGAAGATAA
>DUUR01000087.1 GCA_012841425.1 Bacteroidales bacterium
ATTTGTATTTTAAAGTGTTACTATTAACAATCAAGGTGTTTTGGTAATAGTTCGCCATGTATATCCATCAATATTCTTTCTGTTGGGTAATATAAAACTAACTATATATGCAATAATTATGCTAGATAACATTCCAAAAAATCCATACAGTAGAAAAGAGATAGAAGTGTTGCTTTTTATTACCATTAATATAATCAGTCCTGAAAAAACCCCAATTAAAGCAGATCTATGGTCTACTTTTGGGAAAAATATTCCAAGTATGAATAGTGCCCCCAATCCGCTGGTTAGCAGTCCTAGAAATGTATTAAACTGATCCCACAGCGAGGCTATATTCCAGGTAGCAAGAATTAGTGCCATCCCTAGTCCCAGTAAACCGCAAATTATACCCGACCAGCGAGCTACATTAAATTGTTGTTTACGCGAACTTTTAGAGAATATAGTTTTATAAAAGTCAGAAGTAATTACTGCTGCCGAGGAATTAATATTTGAAGATAAAGTTGACATTGCTGCTGCAAATACAGCTGCGATAAGTAAACCAGCTAAACCTACAGGCATTTCAGTAACAATAAACTGTGGGAATACTGAGTCAATATTCGGGTTAGTTATCATCATGTTAGCTGGGTTGTCTTTATAGAATGCAAAGAGTCCTGTGCCAATTAGGAAAAAAGCAATTGTTATTGGTATACTTAAAATTCCATTTAGCCAAACGCTTCTTTTTGTAGCATTTTCATCTTTGGTACTCATATATCTTTGAACTACTGACTGATCGCTTGTATATGTTATCAGAGAGTTAGAGATACCTCCGATTAGTACTACCCACAAAACAGGCTGCGTGAAGTCTAAACGAAAGTCGAAAGTTCTAAATTTGTCGAACTCAATTGATGTGCTCCAGAACTCACTGAATCCACCTTCTATGCCTGAGATCATAAAAATAAAAGCTGCCAATGCTCCAAATACTAGTATAGCACCTTGTATTACGTCGCCCCAAACTACGGCCTCCATACCACCAGTTGTACTGTATATAATGGTAACTATTCCCATAACAATAATTGATAAATAGATATCAATTCCGGTTACAGCATTCAGTGCAAGTGCCGGAAGGAAAAGTACAATAGCTATTCGGCTTACCATAAAAATAATAAAAAGAGCAGAAGCCAACCATCTAACGGTTCTGCTAAAACGTACTTCAAGATATTCATATGCTGTTCCTAGATTGAATCTTCTGAAAAATGGAATAAAGTATTTTATAACAAATGGCACTATTAATACAATAGTTATATTAAAAATGAGCATTCTCCAATCAGTAGCATATGTTTTAGCTGGAATAGATAGAAAAGTGATTGCACTTAACGTTGTAGCAAAAATACTAATTCCTGCTGCCCACCATGGTATTCTTCCGCCAGCTTTAAAGAAATCATCAGTATTTTTGTTACGTTTCATGAAATAAAAACCAACAAGCAGCATGCTTCCAAAGTAAACAAATAATACTATATAATTGATTAATCCAAAGTCAGACTGAACAATGAAATCTAGTCTCGTGATATAAGGAGAGCGGATGCCAGGGCTAATTTCACCACTTGCAATATATACAGAAGAACCATCTGTTGCCTCAGATGTAACTGCTACAGGTGTAATATTTGTTTCACCTGCTTTAAACCAGCTATCTGTTATTGTATTATAGACTAGAATTTTATTATTAAACCCTGTATGAGTCAATTGAAGACTATCTTTTTTGTTAAATTTACCACTGTTTATTGCAGCTTCGACTTGGTTAAAAATCTTACCATTATCACCCCCATAAAGCAAAATATGTGAACCTCCTACAGGAGCGGCTGTAGCCATTGCCAAGGGTATAGAAGGGCCTTTATCTATTCGTATATCATTCTTTTTAATCCATTCGCCTACAGAAGGTCTGTAATAATATACAGTTGAGTAAAATGTTGTAAGTTCTGTGTCGACTTTTGCTCGTCCTCCGAAAACAAATAGTGAGGTTTCCTCACCATCTTGTTGTGGAGCTATAGTTGAACCTGCAATAGGTATTAGGAAATCTGGTAAGACCTCCCATCCCTCAGAGGGGTTTGATATATCTAAAGTCAGAAATTGATTAGAAAATGATCCATCTTTTTGTTCGCCGCCAACAAGATAAACATTAGTGCCAATCAGAGAAGCAGAACTGTTTTTTACCGGATATGGAAGAGGTGGATATTCTACAGTAGTAATTGAATTACCGTTATAAGAAATTAACCAAGACTTCTCGGTGATCCCTTCGGGTGTATCTCCCCCAATACACAATAAGCCACCAGGTATAGACACATAAGAGCCTTCGGCAACAGGTGTAGGGAGGTCTTTGCTTTGATAAACCAATTGAAGATTTCCGTCAGCATCTTTAGAGAAGACAAAAACATCATCTGAAAAGTGTTTTATGCCATTATTCCATGGTTTACCATCTGGAAAAGAGGACCCCCCTGCCAGAATGAACCAATTTCCATGTTTCCCGAAGTATGTACCTGCCAAACCCTCTTGTAAGCTTGCGTCTGATAGTGTTTCCATATTGAAAACATTTGTCTGATTGAGTGAATTCTTAGTATTGCCACTCAAATTTGCCTGCAAGAATATTAGCAGGGTAACAATAATAAATGATGCTTTTGATCTCATATGCATAAAAACTAAATCTTTTCTTTCTCAGGGTTATATATTAGTCCCTCGATTCTTTCTCTACCATCAAGTGTAACAAACATGAAATTAAACATCCATTTCTGTAGTCTGACTTCAGGTGTACTGAACTGAGCAATAGGTAGTTTTATTAATACACTATTCCAACCTTTATTAAGCTCAACCTTTATTGGATCACGGACAACAAAATTTTCATTTTTCAGAGTTATCTCATTTGTCTTCACTTTGTGATTATTATCCCATAATGGAGGCTCGAGAGTTTTGTCATTAATCCATATTTTGCTACCTCTATAATCCCACTCCCCCAGTGGTGGAGCTAAGTCAGCCTCCGATCGGCTATAGTCTTGAGTTGATGCCCATAGACCAACTGTTTGGGGTTTTGGCGACCATACCCATGTATATGCATACGCAGTATGATTTTGTTCAGGGTTATCATAAAATGCAGGAACTATATCACCCCACACATGACGCAAATAGATTCCTGCGCCAATAGCAACGTTAGTGTTATATGTATCTTCCTCAAACACATAAGATTCTTTTAGTTCTTCTTCGGGTGGAAAAACAGCATCAAGCTTTCCTTCGTTTGGAAATGGATCTGTAATGTGCCATCTTATATCTGTTTGCTTATGGTAAGGGAAGGGTTCATTAACAAATATATTATCTTTGTGCCATAACATCCTCTGTTCAAAATCAGCAAATTCTTTAAATACAGGGTCATCTACATCTGTTGGTAAGATAACTCCATTCTTGTCAAAATACTCTGATCCTCCACCTCTCCAGGTACGTTCTGCAAAAGCCATCATATTTGGATAGAAGTAGTTTTGAAGCATTATATCTCTTTCGGTAGGTAGTAATCTGTCATTCCATATGGCAAGTATAGATCCTGCTAAATCATCACTTCCCTGATCCGAATTATAAATTCGACTATTAAAAAGTGCCACAATATCGCCAAAAGCGTCGAAATGATTTATGTAGTGAAAACGAGAGTCTATCGCAGGAATCCCAGGTTGTGCTTTTCCTCTATAGCTCCATAGCTGAGTTGCATCTATTTCACCAGGTTCATAATTCCAGCCAGGATTCCATGAGATAACTTTCTTGCCAAATCCTCTAACATGTTCTACCATTATAGGCACAAAATCAGGATTTGTGAACTCCACCTCATCAGTACCAATATGTATATATTCAACAGTTGGAAATACCACAGTGCACAACTCTTCCATCAACTCTTTAAGGATAGACATTCCTTTAGGCGATTGCATATCTACTCCCGTTGCACGTACAAAAGCGGCACTATGTCCCGGAATATCAATCTCCGGTATTAACATCATATTATGATTGTTAGCCCATTCAGCAATTTCATGTGCATCTTCTATAGTGTAATATTGTCCATGAAATCGTGTAAAACTAGTGCTATCGTTAAGTTGTGGAAATCGCTTACTTTCGATTCTCCATCCCTGATTTTCTGTAAGATGCCAATGAAATACGTTTATTTTATATTTTGACATCAAGGAGATTTGTTTTTTTAGCTCTTCAACAGAAATAAAACTTCTGCCAACATCATGCATGAATCCGCGTACACGAAATGCAGGCCAGTCGGTAATCTCAACTGTTGGTACAG
>DUUR01000088.1 GCA_012841425.1 Bacteroidales bacterium
CATTTGTTGAGTTTGAATCGGCTGGCAAGAAACAGCTTTTGCTGAAATTTGCTAAATTCAATATTATAGAATGATTAATTCTCGCTATGGCATAATACAAGTAAACTTTATTATGCTCATTTAGCTTAACGAAATAGTTTTAAATCTCGAGAAGTGATTTCTCTCCACTACTACCACTGAATAATAAATCGGTTGGATTTTCAAGCAGCTTTTTTATTCTTAATAAGAAGCTCACCGAGTCTTTGCCATCTATAACCCTGTGATCGTAAGATAAGGCAATATACATCATTGGTCGAACAACAACTTGCCCGTCTATTGCAATTGGTCGTTCGATAATGTTGTGCATGCCTAAAATAGCCGACTGCGGAGGGTTGATAAGAGGTGTTGACATCATAGAGCCAAATACACCTCCATTTGTGATTGTAAAGGTTCCGCCAGTCATTTCGGGGATAGATAACTTGCCTGTTCGTGCTTTTTCAGCTAATGAGGCTATTTCTTTTTCTATATCGGCAAGACCCATATTCTCTACGTTTCTCACCACTGGCACCATTAGTCCCTTTGGGGCACTCACCGCAACAGAAATATCGGTATACTCAAATGTAACCAGATTTTCTCCATCAATCATACTGTTTACATTGGGAAACTCTTGAAGGGCTACAGATGCTGCCTTCATAAAGAAAGACATTATGCCTAGCTTGATCCCATGCTTCTCTACAAACTGAGCCTGATTTCTTTTACGAATATCCATTATTGGCTTCATATCAATCTCATTGAAGGTAGTGAGCATGGCGGTTTCATTTTTAACCGAAACCAATCGCTCACTCAACTTTCGTCGCAGAGAGCTCATTCGCTCTGTCTTAGACTCTCTGCTTGCTGGTTTTCTAATGCCAGCTGATGTCTCTGTTTTAGTTGATTTATCAGTATCTTTAATAAGAGCTTCAACATCCTCACTTCTTAATCTTCTGAGGCCATCAATTACATCATCAACCGACAATTCATTCTCTTCCATCAACCTCTGTGCTAATGGTGTAAGCTTTACATTATCATATTTTGTTGTGGTTTTATCTTTCTCTAGCTGTTCGGCCTTGCTTGCAACAGATGTTGTCTCTTCTACATCGATTTGCTCTTTTTCATCTGATTTGGTTTTTTCTTCTGATACTGCCTCAGGTTTGTCGGCATCTTTATCGCTCTCGATACCAGTTGTGACCTCTGTGTCAATTGTACAGGCAACCGAACCCACTTCTAGCATATCACCTTCTTTTGCTTTAAATGATATCTTACCAGATTCTTCTGCAATGAGCATAAGAGTTGCCTTATCTGATTCTAGTTCGGCAACTTCGGTGTCTTTTTTAACTACTTCTCCATCTTTAACTAGCCAATGGAATAGCTCAACATGTGTAATTGACTCGCCTGGACTTGGTATTTTAATTTCTATGATTGCCATTATTTTAAACTGATTATATTGAGACTGAATTATGTGATTTGTGTATATCGTTACTCAAACGCTTGGTTGATGATTGCCAACTGGTTGATTTTGTGAAGTGCAGTTAATCCTTCGGCAGTAACACCACTTGCAGGACGAGCTATTACTTTAATATTATAATCGGCCAGTTGTTGTTTGATAAATTGAGCGGCACCCATATTTAATGGTTCTTCTTGTACCCATATCAACTCTACATCTTTGGGGTAACTGCTTAACACTTTACTGAGCTGTTTCTCTGGAAATGGATAAAGTTGCTCGACACGCAAAATAGAAATATTATCTATATTTTTCTCTTTGCGTGCAGCAGACAATTCATAATATATCTTACCCGTGCAAAGCAAAACCCGCCTAACCTTTGAAGGGTTGATAATTTCTTTATCTGCTATCAACTCATGAAATTTATCTTCTGTAAAATCTTCTATAGTTGAAACGCATTCGGGATGACGCAACAGACTCTTTGGAGTGAACACTATTAGTGGAGAGCGGAAATCTCTTTTAAGTTGACGGCGCAATGCGTGAAAAAGATTAGCAGGTGTGGTACAATTTATCACTTGCATATTATTATTGCCACATAAAGTAAGAAAACGCTCCATTCTACCACTAGAATGCTCTGCACCCTGCCCCTCGTAACCGTGAGGAAGATACATTACTAGTCCCGACTTCAACCCCCACTTCTCTTGCGCCGACGAGATGTATTGATCTACAATTACCTGACCCACGTTATAGAAGTCGCCAAACTGCGCTTCCCAAATTGTTAACCCATTAGGATGGGCAAGTGAATATCCATACTCAAAGCCCAATATACCATATTCACTAAGCATTGAGTTGTATACACGCACCTGTTCATGCTCGCCTCCGAGATGTTTTAAAGGGAAATATTTAGCTGTATCGTCATCTTCTGTTACAATTTCGGCATGACGATGCGAGAAGGTTCCCCTTTCGGAGTCCTGCCCACTTAATCTTACAGAATACATTTCTTTAGCAAGTGACACATATGCCATAAGTTCGCCCATAGCCCAATCGAACGAGTTAGATTCAATCATTTTGGCACGCTGAGCAAACAAACGTGTGGTTTTATTAAATAGCTTTCTATCCTCTGGAAGTGTGGTTATACGTTTTGCTAAATCGAGAAACATCTCACGAGATATCCTTGTATCAACCTCTTTATGAAAATCTTTCGCACTGGGGAGTTTAATATGTTTGTTTTTTCCAGATAAAAAAGGGTGAAAATTAATCTTATTTGATTTTATTGATACTTCATATGATTCATCAAGCCTTTTGTGGAAGTTTTGTACTCTTTTATCGAACTCAGTTGTATCAATTAATTTCTCGGCAATTAATTTCTCGGCATATATATCGCGTGGGTTCTTATGCTTTGCAATTATATCATATAGTTCTGGTTGAGTGAAGCGTGGCTCATCACCTTCATTATGACCATATTTACGATAAGAGAGGAGATCGATAAATACATCTTGGTTGTACTTTTGACGAAATTCTAACGCAAGTTTTGCAACATATACCATTGCTTCTACATCATCGCCATTGACGTGAAAAACGGGCGACTGAGTAACTTTTGCTATATCGGTGCAATATGTGCTGGACCGGGCTTGCAAATAATTGGTTGTAAAACCAACCTGATTGTTAATTACAATATGAATGGTTCCGCCTGTTTTGTATCCATCGAGTTTTGAGAACTGTATGGTTTCGTAGACTACGCCTTGACCTGCTATTGCAGCATCGCCATGCACAACTATAGGTAATACTTCTTCGTAGTTTAAATTATGATCGTTTTCGAGTTTAGCACGAGCAATTCCTTGCACGAGTGGCCCAACTGCCTCGAGGTGAGAAGGGTTGGGGGCAAGATTAACTTTTATAGAACGGCCTTCATAATCTATTACATTGCTGTATCCCAGATGGTACTTAACATCTCCATATTTTATTTCTTCCTCATAGTTTTGAGCATTGAACTCGCGAAACACCTCTGAGTAAGGTTTTTTCATAATGTTAGTAAGCACATTTAATCGTCCCCTATGTGCCATGCCCAGTATTATATCATTTACATTATACTCACCCCCACGTGATATTATAGCATGTAACGCAGGTATAATAGACTCGGACCCCTCTAAAGAAAATCGCTTTTGTCCTACAAATTTCCTGTGCATATAATCCTCGAAGCCAGATGCCTCTACAAGAAGATCTAGTATTCGTAACTTTGTCTCTGCAGACAATGTCTCTTTATTATGACTAAACTCCATCTTTTCTTGCAACCATCGCACTTTATCGGGGTTGGTCATGTATCTATACTCAACACCTATTGATGCACAGTAAGTTTCTTCGAGACGCGAAAGTATATCTCTGAGTTTTGCTTTTCCCAAGCCAATCTCTTTGCCAGCAGCAAATTCAATATCTAGATCGTTTTCTGTAAGATTGAAGTTTTCTAAAGCTAGAGTTGGTGAGTAGCTTCTTCTTGAGCGCACTGGATTTGTTTTGGTGAAAAGATGTCCTCTTCTTCGATACTGAGTTATTAGTCTCATTACTTCTAGCTCTTTATTAGAATCAATTAATGATCCGTTACCATTTGGTTTAATGGGGAAATGGGAGGTTGCTAACTCGAAGCCTTGAAAGAAAAATCGGAAGCTCTCATCTACATTTTCTGGAGCTTCTTTGTATTTTTTATACAACTCTAATATTGCTTCGAATTCCATAGTTTCAAATTTATTGTCGGCATTCATTGGTGGATACAGCTTAATATTTATATATAAATAGTAAAGATGCCTATTTTGTTCACATCAAACAAAAATTAAATATAGATTCAATGGCTAGTAGATTATAATTATATAATTATGACTTTTACATATTCAGGAAAAATGTTATATTTGAACTCTCAAATCGAACTTTCGGATAACTATTTACACATAATAATATTAAAAACTATTCAATGACAAAAAGTGCTTTACAAATTGCTAGGGCTAGTTATGCACCTAAGATGCCTTCGGAATTAAGAGGTAATATCAAAATAGTAGAGGGAGGCGCTACTGAATCTCTGTCGGACCAAGAAGAAATAAAGAAACTTTTTCCTAATACTTATGGACTACCAATAATTAAGTTTGTTAAGGACGAAGGAGAAGTTGGTATTTCAGAGCCTCTGAATATGGGAGTTATTCTTTCAGGTGGTCAAGCACCAGGTGGTCATAATGTGATTGCTGGTATTTTTGACGGTATTAAGAAACTGAACAAAGACAGTAAACTATATGGTTTTCTTTTAGGACCTGCGGGTTTAGTGAACCATAACTACATAGAGCTTACAAGTGAAATTATAGATGAATATCGTAACACCGGTGGCTTTGATATCATTGGATCGGGACGTGATAAGCTGGAGACAAAAGAACAGTTTGATAAAGGATTAGAGATACTTAAAAAAATAGATATTAAAACCCTTGTAATTATTGGTGGTGACGATTCAAACACGAATGCTGCCGTATTAGCAGAGTATTATAAATCCATAAACGCAGGTGTACAAGTAATTGGTTGCCCAAAGACTATTGATGGCGACCTTAAGAATGATTACATTGAAACGTCATTTGGTTTTGATACAGCATGTAAGGTATATTCAGAACTAATTGGTAATATACAGCGAGATTGTAATTCGGCTCGTAAATACTGGCACTTTATAAAGGTGATGGGCCGCTCAGCGTCGCACATTGCTCTTGAATGTGCACTTCAAACTCACCCTAACATATGTATCGTTTCTGAAGAGGTTGAGGCTAATGAATCGTCGCTTGACGACATAGTTGAATATATTGCTGGTGTTATTGCTAATAGAGCCGAGCAAGGACTTAATTTTGGATCAGTTATTATTCCTGAGGGGCTAATAGAATTTATCCCTGCTATTAAGAACCTGATTAGTGAGCTCAACGATTTCCTTGCACATAATCAGGAGGAATTTGATCTTGTGCGCCGCTCTGCGAAGCGTGAATATATTATTAGCAAACTTAGTCCTGCAAACTCTGAGATTTATGCTAGCTTGCCAGACACGGTTGCCCGACAGCTCACACTTGACCGAGATCCACATGGCAACGTTCAGGTTTCGCAGATTGAGACAGAGAAACTTCTTGCTGAGATGGTTAGTAAAAAGTTAAAACAATGGGCTGAAGAAGGAAAATATGTTGGTAAATTTGCAAGCATTACTCACTTCTTTGGTTATGAAGGCAGATGTGCTGCACCATCTAACTATGATACCGATTACTGCTATGCTTTGGGTTATACAGCAGCTATGCTTGCTGCTGCAGGCAAGACTGGTTACATATCTTCTGTTAGAAACACTACAGCAAAAGCAGAGGATTGGGTTGCAGGTGGTGTACCTACTACAATGATGCTTAATCTTGAGCGTCGTCATGGCGAGATGAAACCAGTTATTCAGAAGGCTCTTGTTGAATTGGAAGGAGAACCATTCTTATACTTCAAGAGCAAGCGCGATAAATGGGCATTGGAAACAGACTATGTGTATCCTGGTCCGATTCAATATTTTGGACCCGCAGAAGTTTGCGATCAACCAAGCAAAACATTGCAGCTTGAGCAGACAGGAAAGGTTGAAGAGTAAAATATAAATAGCTTCAAATATTTGAATTTAAAAAGGGTCGTTCCAGCAGGAACGACCCTTTTACTTTGATGTACACTAAGTACTTACATTAATATTTTTAGAAAAACTTGTAGCGGTTATCTACAACGCCAAGCTCATCTTTAAGCACTTCGATAGCCTGCATCTGTATTCTATATGCATTATTATTTAGCATCGTGGCCTTTTGAGCCTCTTCGTCATACTCGGCAGCACCTTCTGTACGATTTGTTACATTGGCAACAAAGACGCCTAAATTGCCTCGCATTGGACCTACAGTTTGACCTATAGGAGCAAAAGATGATACTGAGTTAATTACTGGTTCATATCCGATTCCAGTAATGTTTTGAGTTGTAAAGTTTACGAATCTTACGGTGTCGACTATGCTGTTCATAACTTCAGCATAATCTTGGAGTGAAGATAGATTTTTTTGATTTAAATCGGCAATTAGCTTTTCGGCTTTCTTATCATTTATAAGTCTGCTCTTAATACCCTCAGACACTTCTGACAATGGAGTTGTTCCTGCTGGGATTTGCTCGTCAACCCTTGCTACAATTCTTAGGTTTGTAAGATCGAATTTCTTTACTGCCCCTACTCCCTTTTCATTAGCGGCCCAGGTGATAACTTGGCGTGATCCCTGAATCTGACCTAGTGAATAATCATTAGCAGAAAATGTCATAGACGGCATCACCATATATCCATCTTCGGTGGCTAGCTCATTAAATCTCTTGCCAACATCTGGAGTAGATACTAATTGGTTTAGTTTATTATCTATATTATTTGAAGTCTTCTCACTTGGTACAACTGGCATATTAACTACTGCTAGCTTGTATTTATTTACAGGGCGTGTTCTTTCTTCTACTTGAAATATAATCTCTTGCCCAGGTACAGATAGTTTGATTGGTTGGCCAATTGGTGCTGAGAATGCTTCTTTTACCAGATTAGCGCCAAAAGGGAGAAGGTCTATTTCTCTAGCCCAACCTACATCACCACCATTAGAATTTGGATTTAGGCTATTTGCTACAAGAGCAAATGATTCACCACCTTGAATTAAGTTATAAATACTATCTACAAAGTTTGTAATTATTGAGTCCTGACCTACCACAGAAGAGCTTGGAATAGCCATCATACTTAGATGAACTGAGTCGGGAGCAATAGTTTTGTCTATTAATTTATAAATTTGGAATGAATCACCCTCTCTTACAGGGCCATACATTTCATCAACAGCGGAAGTGCGTGCAAAATCGAGCTGTGAGGGTGTAAGTAAATTCTCACCCATATAAACATCACGATAAGGTGTATCTGAATAATCTGCAACTACAGTTGCAGGGGTTGATGTTGCTTGCAACTGGGCAAAAGCAGTTTCAGATTGTTGTGCAATTTCTGCAAAATCATCATCGCTTGGATTAATTGGTACTGTGAAGTAAGAAATCTTTACAAGTGGTGTTTCTGCATTAAATGATTTCTTGTGTGTATCGTAAAAATCTCTTATTTCCTTGTCTGTTACAGTTACAGCTGAATCAGGGATAGTGAAGTAATTCTGCATTACGTATGCAAGGTCGGCATTTTGTTGAGATAAATCGAATGACGTTTTAGCCTCTACATCATTTACAATTACAGCATTTGAAAGTAGGGATATATACTTTTCTTCAAGTCGTTGTGTAATAATCATATTTTCTATAAACAACCACAACGATTTATATTGATTTACAAGCTGTTGCTCTTGTGGATTGGGACTTGCAGTGTTTATTACATTTAAAAACTCTATAAGAGCCATGCGACTAAACATACCTGTTTGAGGATCTACAAAAAAAGGAAGTTGTTGCAAGATAGGAGAAATTGACTCTCCATGTACTAAATCATTAATCTCTTCTTTGGATACTACTAACCCAAGATCTTCAGCCTGCTCTCCTAATAGTTTGTTTCGGACCATTTGCTGATAAACAGCTTCACGAATCTGATAAGTTGTGTTTTCATCTAAGGAAGATTGACCACTGACCATTTTTTGGAACTCTTCGAATTCGGTAATTTTCTCTGCATATTGCTGGGTAGTGATAACTTCTCCGTTAACCACAAATGCTCTATCACGAGCTCTTCCCATAAGTGTTGAGCCTGAACTGAAAAGGTCTCCTAAAACAAAGGCGAGCAATGCTACACCTATAACTATAACCAATAGTGGTCCTCTGTTCCTGATATTTTGTAAAGTAGCCATATAAAAATTTTGTTCAAATTAGGGCACGAAGTTAGTAAAAATAAAGCAGATAAAAATATATTATTTAAGTTAAATTGTCGATAACCATTCTCACTACTTCAATTTTACGCTCTGTGACTTTAAGTATTTTAAAAGTGTAATTTCTTATTTTTATAGATTCGTATGTTTTGGGGAATCTCTGAGTATGGTGTAGAAGATATCCAGCAACAGTAGAATACTCATCTGCCTCAGGAATATGGAGTCCATAGATTTCATTAAGGTGATCTATTTCTACTCTTCCTGAGAGTACAAACTCGTTATCGGACTCTTGTTTGACGAAACTTGATTTTATATCATATTCATCTTCAATCTCTCCAAAAATCTCTTCAACAAGGTCTTCCATAGTAATAATTCCAGATGTACCTCCAAACTCATCAACAACAACGGCTATGCTCTTTCTTTGAAGCATAAGTTCGCTCATTAATTTGTTAGCTTGCATACTTTCAGGAACAAACGATATTGTTGCAATGTTAGTGGTCCAGTCTTCCGTATTATTAAACATCTCCCACATATGTATATAACCGGTTATATCATCAATATCGTCTTTATAAACTAAAATTCGAGAGATGCCGGTTTCGATAAATCGCTCTTTTAAGGTTTCAACATCTGTATCAATGCTTACAGCTACAATATCGGCTCTCGGCACCATGCAATCTCTGAGCTTCATGGATGAAAAGTCAATGGCATTTCGAAAGATTTTAACTTCAGAATCAACTTCATCTTCATTGTCCATATTACTGATACTTTTTTTTACGAAAGAATCGAAATCATCTCTGTTTAATCCATTCTTATCAGAATATTTACCTTTAGAGAAACGACTTTTAATAAAATTGGGAATAGTTTCCAGGCAAAACAATAAAAAAAGAGTTGAAGCAATGATCACAATAAGCATAACAAACCACTCTGAACTATTAAATCTATCTAAGAAAAAGTTAGCCAGAAGTGTTGTGAGATAAACAAATAGTACTAATAAAACTACTTTTAATACTCTGATACTTATTGATGGCATCTGCATATTTAACTATTAGTTGTTCATTTTTTGTATAGAATTGGCAACTACCGAACCAGACTGTGGAGCGAGTTGAGGTGTTTCTACTCCATTGTTTTTTGTGGAATCTGCAGCTAAAGAATCGGTTTGATTTTCATCTTTAAAAGGTAGAAGGCCATCGTGTGGGCGAAATATTCTATAATTGGTCATTGACTCATTTGACTCAAATCCGTAACCCTTTAAACGTGTGTCTCCTCTTTTTATCTCTATATATTTATCTGAATAAACTCTGCCATTCTTTCCGTCCCAAAACAATTCCTCACTTTCGAACTCCTCGCCTTGCATGTTTTCGACATGTACGTTACTCTTAAGTTTCCATAACTCTTTCTCGGTATAATACCATGCAGTGTCTGCAACTACAGTAGCTTCAACCTCGAAATCGGGAGTAAAACGCTCGAAATATAAACCTGAAGGGAAAAACTGAAATGGTTCTTTGGCTTTATCAAAAACCATCCATTTATCGGCCACCAGTTTGTATTGAGTAACTCCTGAGTCGGAGATGAGAGTTGTAAGTGATTCGGTAGTCATAGTAGGGACAACCTCGGGATTGTAGTTAAAAGCAACTATATCGTCGTTTTTTTCTTTGCACGATACATGAAAAAGCAGCATAACAACCACCATAGTAGTAGTTGTTATGCGCCAATTAAAGGATATGTTGTGTTGTTTGTTCAACACTTTGTATGTATTATATTATCTTAATCTAACTGTTGTAGTTTCGCCAATCCATCCTGGGATATGTACAGAATCACCTGCTTTGTAGCCCATCATGAATGCTGTTTCAGTATCAAGGAATCCTGCAGAGTAGCTATTGATAAGACTATTAGCTTTTGCAGCGACGCTAGGATCTACCGATCTGGCTCTTTGCAGCTTATCCACTGCTGCGCAATAAACCAAGCCTGCTTTTTCTGTTTCAGGAAAGATGTTATTTGCAGAGCTTGCGTAAAGTTGTCCAATAAGTATGTATGCTTCACCATTATTTGGATTATACTCCAATGCATCGTAAGCTGCTTGTCTTGCTCTTGCAAAGTTTCTTTGATTTGAGAATATGCCTGCAAGTTGCATCATATAATCAGAAGACTTGTTTTTATCTGTTTCTAGATTCGCTGCCTCTGAGTAGTATTTAACTGCAGTTGTAAAGTCTTTGTCTCTAAGAGCCTTGTTAGCTAGTCCTAAAG
>DUUR01000089.1 GCA_012841425.1 Bacteroidales bacterium
CAAATAAAATTAAACATTAAAACGAAAATGCATTATATCTCCATCTTGAACGATATACTCTTTTCCTTCAACACTCATTTTACCTGCCTCTTTAACTGCATTTTCTGAACCATAATTAATAAAGTCTTCATATTTTATTACTTCGGCACGAATGAATCCCTTTTCAAAATCTGTATGAATTACACCAGCACACTGTGGAGCTTTCCATCCTTTAATGAATGTCCAGGCACGTACCTCTTGAACCCCCGAAGTGATGAAGGTTTGGAGCTGTAGTAATTTATAAGCCATTTTAATTAATCTATTTACTCCCGATTCTTCAAGACCTATCTCATTTAGAAACATCTCTCTCTCTTCGTAAGTATCAAACTCTGCTATTTCAGATTCTATTTTTGCCGCAACAACAAGAATTTGTGCATTCTCATTTTTTACTGATTCTTTTACTAAATCAACATATTTATTTCCATTTACAGCACTTGCTTCATCAACATTGCAAACATATAATACTGGCTTTGATGTTAATAAATAAAGCTCATTAGCAACTTTTATTTCATCCTTTGTATCAAAAGTTACGGTTCTTGCAGATTCACCACGCAGTAGTGCTTCTCTTATTTTAGAATAAACATCAAACGCTAATTTTGCATCTTTATCCCCTATTTTAGACTGCTTTTCAACTTTACTAATCCTTGCCTCAATTGTTTCAATATCTTTTAATTGAAGCTCGGTATCAATTATTTCTTTATCTCTAACAGGATTTATATCTCCATCTACGTGTGTAACATTCTCATCATCAAAGCAACGTAAAACATGTAAAATGGCATCTGTCTCTCTTATATTGGCAAGAAACTTATTTCCTAGACCCTCTCCTTTACTTGCTCCTTTTACTAATCCAGCAATATCTACTATTTCAACTGTTGTAGGTAAAATTCTGTTAGGTTTTACCAGTTCGGCTAGTTTAGTTAATCTTTCGTCAGGAACTGTTATAACACCAACGTTGGGTTCAATGGTACAAAAAGGAAAATTCGCAGCCTGAGCTTTAGCATTTGATAGACAATTAAAAAGAGTTGATTTACCTACATTAGGTAGACCAACTATACCACATTGAAGAGCCATTATAATATAACTTTAGAGTGCTTTGTAACAATAACCTAATATCTAAAATAAAACATACCTACAATATTACAAAGCAGTAATTTGTAATTGATTTTTTTTTGCGAGTGCAAAGGTACTAAAATTATTTTTGTTTTAAAGAGTAAATTTATAAACCATGTTTAGCTGAAATTTCTAACATCCTCTCAATTGGTTTTACAGCTTTAACTCTTACATTTTCATTAACTAATATTTCAGGTCTTTCGTTTTTTAAACATAAGTATAACTTTTCTAAAGTGTTCATTTTCATATAAAAACACTCATTACATGCACATGTTGAGTCTTCTGGTGGTGCTGGAATAAATTCCTTATCTGGATTGCTCTTCTGCATTTGGTGCAAGATACCAGCTTCAGTTGCAACTATAAATTTCTTATTTTCTGAAACTGTTGCAAATTTTAAAATAGAAGAAGTTGAACCTACATGATCAGCTACCTCTAAAAGGTATTTTGGACATTCTGGATGAGCTAAAATCAAAGCATCAGGATGTTCTTTCTTTATTTCTAGTATTTTTATTAATGAGAATTGTTCATGCACATGACAAACACCCTCCCATAATAACATTTCTCGTCCTGTAAGTTTATTTATATAATCACCTAAATTTTTATCTGGTCCAAATATAATTTTTTCATCTTTTGGAAGATAGTCTACAATTTGTTTTGCGTTAGTAGACGTTACAACTATATCTGTTAATGCCTTAACTGCAGCAGTTGTATTTACATAAGATAAAACAGTGTGGTTTGGATGATCATTAATAAACTTCTCAAATTCATCGGCAGGACAACTATCTGCAAGAGAACAACCAGCTTTCATATCTGGTATAAATACACGTTTGCCAGGACTTAAAATCTTAGCTGTTTCGCCCATAAAATGCACACCACATAAAACTATAATGTCGGCAGTAGTTTTTGTAGCCCACTGCGCCAGAGCTAAACTATCTCCAACAAAATCAGCAATATCTTGTATTTCTGCATCTTGATAGTAATGAGCAAGTACAATAGCATTTTTCTCTTTCCTAAGAGTTTTTATATTTTCAATAATTTCTTCTTTTGTCATAAACTACTTATTATATTATATAGTTATAAAATTTAAAAACATATATGATGATAATGATTGGCTGTTGATATTGATGATAATTATTTCCTAAAAAAATCTACTTATCGAGTTATCTAAAATATATGTCTACTTATCTACAGTTATCAACAGTTTTATTTTAGCTTTATAATTGTAATATAGGTAATTACAAATGTTATCATAAGATGTTGATAAAAGGCAAAGTTAATAAATAATTTCTTTTTGGTTACAATTAATTGTTGAAAACCATGTGAAACAATTTCGTCAAAAATCAGTAACTAACCTAGGATTCATTAAAATTTATATTAGTCAATTGATTATTTTTATATGCAAATTTGTTTATCAATTTCTTTGCACATTTAATACACAAGTTATCAACAATTATATCAACAGTTGGGTAAGTTTCATAATGCTCTAATTGATATATCTTTAAAAAGAAAAATGATTTTCTATATATTGTTAATAGACCATATTACTTATTATTTTAGAACAATCTTTTTACTACATTTGTTAGTAATTAATATACATGGTGAAGAAACTATATTCCATATATGTTTTGTTTTCAGTAATTATTGTGGCAAACTCTTGTATGTCAACAGTAAAGATAACATCTGTAGTAGAGAAAGACCCTCAAGGAGATTTTCTGCTAAAGTGGGAAGTTAGCCCCGACCAAGAAGGAAACATAGATATTTATTCTTCTCTTACAGATAGTTCTCTTACAACTTTTACACCTGTTACTACAACAAAAATTACTGATCAAGTACTACGTCTGAACCCAACAGGATCTGGATTGAGAGAATATTTCATTCTCCGCACCGCAGGAGTTCATTCAGGAGTTGTAGCAAATCGTGTTATAGAAATGAATAACATTAAGAATTTCAGAGATATAGGAGGGTATTTTACTTCCGATGAAAGACAAATAAAATGGGGTCAAATATATCGATCTGGTAATTTAAGCAATGCTACTCTTTACGATCAAGAAAAAATTAGAAGATTAAACATTAAAACTGTAATAGATTTTAGATCAGAAAAAACAATAGCTACCTATCCTATTTTATTACACCCTTCAATAACCAAGATATCTATTCCATTAGCTCCCATGGACGCAGAAAAACTAGACGATCAACTTTTAAAAACTGATTTTAGTAGAAGTGATGCTATACTTTACGTTCAAGAAGCTTATGTAGATATTGTAGAAAACCATAAAGAGCAGTTTGGCGAAATGTTTGACATTCTTACAAACGATGCAAATTATCCTTTGCTGCTTTCAGGCTCTTTAGGTAAAGATGGGGTAGGGCTAGCTTCTTATTTTATATTATACTCACTTGGTGTTTCGCAATCTTTTCTGGAACAAGATTATATGTTATCAAATGAACTTATAGATCCCGCAAAATCCAGATTAGATGCAAGACATCTACCAGAGCCGATACAAGAGGCTATAACTGCAATGTTAACCGTAAATAAATCATATCTTAATTATGTAATTGAACATATTAATAAAAAATATGGTTCGGTAGATAATTATCTAGAAAAAGAACTTAGAGTAACCAGCGGTAAAAAAAGTTTATTAAGAAAATACCTTCTTTATAAATATTAGTAATAGTATATCCATTTTATTTTCATACCTTTGCGCCCGATTTTTTTATTGGGATGTATAAATTGTATTTTAAACATAGGTTATTATCTTCTAAAAACATCCTCAATAATACATAAATTGTAATTGTGTTTTCTCTCAGCTTTATATTTGGTCATAAAAGAATATTTGCAATGAATTCAAAACTTCTCCTGTTTGTAAATATTGCTATGTTGGTTGCGTGGGGTATAGAGAAAGACTATTACTCACACGTAAATTAAAAATATAAAAATGAGAACATTTGATGAATTAGGGGTTGCTCCTGTTATACAACGGGCCCTTGTAGAGCTGGGATTTGAAATGCCAATGCCTGTACAGGCAGAGGTAATACCACAGTTGCTAGAGCAAACAAAAAATATTATTGGCCTTGCACAAACTGGGACAGGAAAAACAGCTGCATTTGGAATTCCAATTATTCAGAAAACCAAGATAAAGGAATTATCTCCACAAACGCTTATTCTATGTCCAACGCGAGAATTATGCTTGCAGATTTCAGGCGATCTTACCGACTATTCTAAATATATAGATGATATAAAAATCTTACCAGTGTATGGTGGATCAAGCATCGATAGTCAAATTAGATCGCTAAAACGTGGTGTACATATCATTGTAGCTACACCAGGTAGACTTCTCGACTTGATAAAACGTAAAACCGTTTCTCTTGATAATGTACACACTGTTGTTCTTGATGAGGCAGATGAAATGCTAAATATGGGTTTTACAGAAGACCTAGACGAAATACTTTCATATGTACCCACTACTCGTAGTATGTTGCTTTTTTCTGCAACTATGCCAAAAGGAATTGACAGAATTACTCGTAAGTATATGAAAGATCCGATGGAAATTACCATTGGAAGGAAAAATGAGGGAGCTCTTAATGTGCGCCATATCTATTATGTTGTACATGCAAAGGATAAATATCTGGCCTTAAAAAGGATAGTAGACTTTTATCCTAATATATA
>DUUR01000090.1 GCA_012841425.1 Bacteroidales bacterium
AGTTGCATATGTAGAGACAGTTAAGAACTCTCCACTGAAGATTAATGATAATGAAAAAACTATCAAGGTAACTTCTTCAAAAGTAAATTTTGAATTTGATAAGACTTCGGGTATAGTAACTTCTTACAAAGTAAATAGTAGGGAATATTTTAACGAAAGATTTGGTATACAACCAAATTTCTGGCGTGCACCAAATGATAATGACTATGGTAATGGTGCTCCTCACCGTTTACAGGTTTGGAAACAGTCAAGTAAGAACTTCAACATAGTTGATAGTAAGGTTGTTCAGGAAGGTGAAAATGTTGTAGTTGATGTAACCTACCTGCTTGCTGCTGGTAATCTCTATAATGTTATTTATAAACTGTATCCGTCAGGTATATTGAATGTTAATATTAAATTCCATTCTGCAGATACAGAAGAGAGAGTAATTGAAGCTTCTGAAGCAGCACTTACTGCAACATATTCTCCGGAAGCTTCTGCCGCAAGGAAAGCATCTTCTACACTTACTGTTCCTCGTATAGGAGTAAGATTCCGTTTACCAAAATCATTGAACAATATACAATACTTTGGTAAAGGACCAGATGAGAATTATATTGATAGAGCATCGGGTTCTAAAGTAGGTCATTACATAACTACAGCAGAAGATATGTATGTACCATATACTCGTCCTCAAGAAAACGGCCATAGATCCGATACCAGATGGCTTGCTTTAACAAATGGTAAAGATGGTCTTCTTATAGTTGCAGATAATACAATTGGATTTAATGCTTTACATAATAGTGTAGAAGATTTTGATTCTGAAGAAGCAACACATCGTCCTTACCAATGGAATAACTTTAGTAGTGAAGAAATTGCTGCTCGTTCAGAAGAAGATGCAAAAAACAGAATACCAAGACAGACTCACTTGAATGATGTTATTCAAAAGGATTTTGTTGAAGTATCTATCGATATGAAACAGCAAGGTGTTGCAGGATATAATAGCTGGGGGGCGCGTCCTCTACCAGAGTATAGTATTCCTTCAAACAAAGATTACTCGTGGGGATTTACTATGATTCCTGTTGAAAATGTATCTGATATAGAGAAGAAATCGATATTAAAATACTAGTTTGGGAAAAGTGAATTTATAAACTTTATATCACTTTAATAAGCCCTTCCGTGTTAAGTTATGCGGAAGGGTTTTTTATTAAACACTGCCATTTTGTCTCTTATTTTAGAGCTTTTGTATATATAAACGTTATTATTTGCCATATTGTCGCTTTTTATTTGCAATTTTCTATTTTTAAACATCGGTATATTATTTGCGAATATAATAATGAAAAAGAAATAATAAATAAAAAGTAAACATTTAAAATAATAATATTATGGCAATAATTAGAAGTACAAACAGCTGGTTACCAAGTGTATTTAATGATTTTTTTGGTAATGAATGGATAGAAAACAGTGTAAAATCATCTCCTGCAATTAATATTCAACAAAATGATAAAGGATTTAAAGTTGAAGTAGCAGCTCCAGGAATGACAAAGGAAGATTGTGTTGTTAGATTAGACGAAAAAAACAACTTAGTAATATCTTTTGAAAAGAAAACTGAAGCTGAAGATAATAAAGGTGGAGCATATCTGAGAAGAGAATTCTCATATTCAAAGTTTCAGAGAACAATGTTACTCCCTGATAATATCGATAAGGAAAATATTTCGGCTGAAGTAAAAGATGGAGTATTAAGTGTTATAATTCCTACTATTGACGAAACTGAAAAAGTGAGAGAAAAATTAATTGAAATTAAATAATCAGTTAGATTAAAAAGTGGTGATTAGGAAATTTAATCGCCACTTTTTTTGTTTAATATATTTCAGTAGGACCTATCTCTCAGATACTTGAGAAACAGCATCATATACATTTTAATACCAGAATCGAAAGTAAAACTAGAAACTATTCCTTCTGCTTCTTCAAGCATAGTTTCCATTCGTTTATAGGCATATTCTACTCCTTTGTATTCTATAGCAAAACTAAGCAGTCTAGCAATATTTTCCTCATTATAATCACGTGATTCAATTATTTGCATAATTTCATCTGAAAGCTCTTTAGGAGAATTTTTTAAAGCATAAATAAGTGGAAGAGTAATTTTTCCTTCTTTAATATCGTTACCAGTGGGCTTACCAACATCAAAGGTAAAATAGTCAAAAATGTCATCTTTTATCTGATAACAGAGACCTAATATGGTACCAATTCTTACAAATTGTGATACTAACTCTTCGCCAGCATCACCAGTAATTGCGCCAATAGCAAGGCTGGCACGAAGTAGTGATGCAGTTTTTTTGTCTATTACATTAAAATATTCCTCTTCGCTAATTATGATATCTTTGGCGAGGTTGAATTGAGTTAATTCACCTTCTGCTAAATTTTGACCGAGCTCTGATATTATTCTAATAATTTCAAGATTATTTGTTTTCACACTTTCTGCAAGAGAAGTTGAAAGTAGATAGTCACCTATTAAAACAGCCTGTGTGTTATCATGTAAAGCATTTAAAGATTGTTTTCCTCTGCGTATATCAGATTTATCAATAACATCGTCGTGCACTAGTGTTGCAGTATGTAATAATTCTACTGTAACAGCACCATGATAAGTTTCGGGTATAATATTACCACATGCTTTAGCTGTTAGTAATACTAGAGTTGGCCTTAACCGTTTACCATTAGAATTTAACACATAAGAAATCAATTCGGATAGCAGTGGATTATTACTTTTCACCGAATCTTTTAAATATTTATCAAAAATAAGTAATTCTTCCTGTAAGAATCCTTTTATTAGCTGACTTTGATCCATCGAACACAAAAGTTAGTTGTATACAAAAGTAGATATAATTCTGCTCATAGCAACAAATATTTGTAACTTTACCAATCTAAACTCAATATTAGACTAAAAAATTATGATAAAAAACAGACTTTTCCTTCTTGATGCATACGCACTAATATACAGAGCCTATTATGCATTTATCAGATTTCCTAGAATAGATTCTAAGGGAAGAAATACTTCAGCAATATTTGGGTTTGTAAATACTCTGGAAGATGTTTTGAGAAATGCTAATCCTACACATATTGCAGTTGGATTTGATCCTGTTGGTCCTACATTTAGACACGAAGAATATAAAGATTATAAAGCACAACGTGAGGCAACTCCTGAAGTTATTAAAGAGTCGATTCCATATATTAAAGATATTATTAATGCATACAATATACCTATTTTAGAAGTTCCAGGATTTGAAGCAGATGATGTTATAGGCACTTTAGCAAAAAAAATGGACAGAGAAAAGTTTGATGTTTATATGATGACTTCCGATAAAGATTATGGTCAGCTTACCGAACCTTCTATCTATATCTATCGCCCAAAGTATGGAGGGAATGACTATGAGATTCTTAATGATAAAAAAGTAATTGAAAAATATGGAATAAATGAACCAAGTCAGGTAATAGATCTACTAGGCCTTATGGGTGATAGCTCAGACAACATTCCAGGCTGTCCAGGAATAGGAGAAAAAACTGCAATAAAACTACTTAATCAATTTGGTAATATTGAAAATCTACTCGAAAACACGGATAAGCTTAAAGGTGCTCAAAAAAGAAATGTAGAACAAAATAAAGAGCAAATACTATTTTCTAAATACTTGGCTACAATTAAAACTGATGTACCACTAAACATTAATGAAAATGAATTAATATTGAAGGAGAAAGATGAAAATGAAATTAAAAAAATATTTGAAGATTTAGAATTTAAAACATTGCTTGTACGTGTTTTTAAACAAGAGGCCACCCCTACCCCATCTAATTCACCAATACAAGGCAATCTTTTTGCTGAAGAATCGATTGAAGAGTCTTCTCAAAGTGATATTATTGAACTATCCGACGAATATACCGATATTCAAACAACACCTCATACGTATAAAGTTTGTTTGACTGACGAAGAGATGGTTGCACTTAGTAAAGAACTATCAAAACAGAAATCGGTCAGTTTTGATACTGAAACTACAGATATAGATCCGCTTATTTGTGAGTTAGTTGGTATATCTTTTGCTTTTAATGAAAGTGAGGCGTATTATGTTCCTGTTTCTGAAAACAAAGAAGATGCTTTGAGACAGGTAAGTATTTTTAAATCATTTTTTGAAAATGAAAACATAGAAAAATCGGGACAAAATATTAAATATGATATATTAGTACTACGTAATTATGGTGTAAATGTTAAAGGACCATTATTTGATACCATGGTTGCTCATTATCTGCTGAATCCTGAATTAAGACATGGAATGGATTATTTGGCAGATATATATCTTAAGTATAAAACTATACCCATAGAAAATTTGATTGGACCGAAAGGAAAAAATCAATTGAGTATGCGTGATGTGGATATAAAAATTGTAGCAGATTATGCAGCTGAAGATGCTGATATTACCCTTAAATTAAAAAATATATTAGAAAAAGATATACATAAGAACGGACTGGATAAATTATTTTATGAAATAGAAGCACCTCTTATATACGTACTTGCAGATATGGAATGGACTGGTGTAAGACTCGATTTGAATGCTTTGAAAGATCTATCAAAACTTTACTCAAATGAATTAAAAGAAGTAGAAAAAGAGATTATTGACATGGCAGGAATTGAATTTAATGTCAACTCTCCAAAACAAACTGGTGAGATTCTTTTTGATCGACTTAAGATTATTGAAAAGGCTAAAAAAACAAAAACAGGTCAGTATAAAACAGGGGAAGAAGAACTTGAAAAGATAAGGTCTAAGCATCCTATTATCGGCAAAATACTTGAACAGAGAGGACTAAAAAAATTATTAAGTACTTATATAAATGCTTTTCCGTTGCTTATTAATTCAAAAACAGGCAAAATACACACTTCTTTTAATC
Organism: Bacteroidales bacterium; assembly: GCA_012841425.1. Classification (GTDB taxonomy): domain Bacteria; phylum Bacteroidota; class Bacteroidia; order Bacteroidales; family Dysgonomonadaceae; genus Proteiniphilum. The sequence goes on from DUUR01000090.1 coordinate 4,909, forward strand.
AAACTGTAGCTGCAACTGGTAGGCTAAGCAGTACTAACCCAAACCTTCAGAATATACCTATACGCGATGCAAGAGGAAGAGAACTTAGAAGAGTTTTTATTCCTGATGAAGGGGATCTTTTTATGTCGTCGGACTATTCTCAAATAGAACTACGAATTATGGCTCACTTAAGCGAAGATATAAATATGCTTGAAGCATTTAATAAAGGCCAAGATATACATACTGCAACAGCTTCTAAGATATTTAAAACAACTATTGAAGAAGTTGATGGAGATATGCGAAGAAAGGCTAAAACAGCTAACTTTGGTATTATTTATGGAATCACTCCCTTTGGTTTATCTGAAAGGCTTACAATTCCAAGGTCTGAAGCTAAAAATCTTATTGATGATTATTTTGGTACATTTTCTGGTGTGAAAAAATATATGGATGAAAGTATTGAAAAAGGAAAAACTAATGGATATGTAGAGACTATTTATGGCCGAAAGAGATTTCTTCCCGATATTTCATCACGTAATGCTACAGTAAGGGGATTTGCAGAGAGAAATGCAATAAATGCACCAATTCAAGGTAGTGCAGCCGATATCATAAAAGTGGCTATGGTAAGAATATTTGATAGGCTTCAAAAAGACAAAAAAACATCTAAAATGATACTTCAGGTACATGATGAATTAAACTTTAATGTTGTTCCCCAAGAATTAAAGTATATGAAGAAAATGGTAGTTGAAGAGATGGAAAATGCTGCTAAATTAACTGTTTCTCTAAAAACCGAGATTGGTGTGGGAGAAAACTGGTTAGCTGCACATTAAAGTCACATGGAATTAATAATTATTGTGAGTAATAAACTATAGAATAATAAATGAATGCTTGACGGATTTGCAGAATATGGATACTGGGGTTTATTTCTTGCATCATTTTTAGCTGCAACCATACTACCCTTTAGCTCCGAAGTGGTATTTGCTGCTTTAATAGCATCGGGCTTAGATGTATGGTCGTTAATATTATTTGCTACTATTGGCAACTCATTAGGTGGTGCATCTTGTTATTATTTAGGTAGATTAGGTAAAACTGAATGGCTGAAAAGATGGTTTAGAATTAGTGAAGATAAAATTGCAAGAACAACAAATCAACTTCAAGGCAAAGGTGCATTTATGGGCTTTTTCGGATTCCTCCCTGCAGTTGGCGATGCAATTCTTGTAGCATTAGGTTACATGCGTGCTAACTCCACTTTAGTTTTGATAAGCATGACAATAGGAAAATTTGCAAGATACATTATCATAGGTTACTGGGCAGGAATATTTATTTCTTGGTTCTAAGATTAATAAACGCATCTTCTTACCCACCATACCCTATCATTTTCTGCTTTACTTATAAAAATATGACAAATAAATAAAATATAGCTATGTCAACTATCTTATTTAGTGAAATTGTTTTCGGACCAATTAAAAGTCGACGTTTAGGAACATCACTGGGGATAAATTTATTACCTTATGATGGTAAATTATGTTCATTCGATTGCATTTATTGCGAGTGTGGTTTAAATAAAGATTTTCGAACTAAAACAAAATTACCTGATAGACAAAATGTACAATCAGCATTAGAAGAGAAGCTTATTTTGCTTAAAAATGAAGGTATTATAATTGATGTAATAACATTTGCAGGTAATGGGGAACCTACCATGCATCCTCATTTTTATGAAATCATTAATGATACAATAGCATTAAGAAACATTTATTATCCTAATAGTAAAATAAGCGTACTTTCTAACGGAATGCATTTAGATAAACCAAAAGTGGTTGAAGCATTAAAAAAGACTGATAACCCAATATTGAAATTAGATTCGGCAATTGAAGAAACAATAAGAATATTGGACCGACCTAATTCTCCATCCTATTCAATAAACAAGCAAATAGAACGTTTTAAACTTTTTAAAAATGATTTTATTCTACAAACTATGTTTTTAAAAGGTGTATTTGAAGGACAAACAATAGACAATACCACAGATGAAGAAGTTTCTGCATGGTTTAAGCTTGTTTCTGACCTCCAACCGAGAGAGGTGATGATTTATACCATTGATAGGGAAACTGCCGTAAAAGGCCTTGAAAAAGTATCATTAGAGAGGTTACAGGAGATTGCAGAAAAAATAGAAAGTATTGGAATAAGAACTAATGTTGCAGGTTAATATATGAACAAAATAAGTATATTGTGGTTATAAAATTAAACACTATTATTTTAAAATGATATGACATTATGAAAACCTCAATAGAAATAAGTTACTACCCTCTTAATAAAGAATATAAAGATCCAATTAAGAACTTTATTGAATCATTAAAACAGAATGAAAATATAGCTATCAAATCAAACAGTATGTCTACTCAAGTGTATGGTGATTTTGATGATGTTATGTCTGCTGTAACAAAATCAATAAAAAATGCATTTGAGTTACCAGAATCAATATTTGTATTAAAAATATTAAATATGGATAGAGAAAAATGAATGAATCCCCCTACCCTTTTAGGGTATAGTACAAATAAAATTAAAC
>DUUR01000091.1 GCA_012841425.1 Bacteroidales bacterium
CGGCCGTTCTTCGAGCTTCCAACTCCTTTTTTATGTGCCATTTTCTTCTAATTTTAACTGATTAAGCAATAATTTCCTTAACTCTTACTTCTGAAAATTGTTGACGGTGACCGTTTAATTTTCTGTATCCTTTTCTTCTTTTCTTCTTAAAGACTAACACTTTGTCACCTTTTAGATGTGAAAGAATTTCAACAACTACTTTTGCTCCTTCAACAACTGGTGTACCAACTGTAATAGTACCTTCATTGTCAATTAGCATTACTTTCTCAAATTCCACTTCACTACCTTGTTCGGCATTTATTCTGTGGACGAATAATTTCTGGTCCTGTTTAACTTTAAACTGTTGACCTTGAATATCTACAATTACGTACATATATAAAATAACTTGACGTTACTTACCTGAGGCGAGGCGCTATATGCGACTTCTTAAAGAGCCCTTTGGCAAAAATTAGGTGCAAAATTAGGCAATAAATATGTAAATCGCAAATGATTAAGTCTATTTATTAAATAAAGAATCTAAACTTATATAGCACCTACCAATATTATCGATAATATCAGATGCGATAAAAGAACGAGGATGAATGTGTTGAGAAGTTATATCGGCTGTCATTCCATGTATGTAAGTCCCTACCCTTGCAGCATCTATAGAGTCATACCCTTGTGCGAGCAGACTTGTAATCATTCCTGTGAGAACATCCCCACTTCCTGCGGTGGCCAGGGCAGGCGTACCTGAACTATTCACATATATATACTTTTCATCAATTATAAGTGAATAAGCACCTTTAATAATTATTATTAGATCGAACTTCTTTGCCAATTCTACGGTTTTCTTGATCTTTTCAAAATCATCACTCCAATTACCAATAAGTCTCATTAGCTCTTTAGGGTGAGGAGTTAAAATTGTTTTAGGTGGAATAATCGACAACCATTCTGGATGTTGAGACAAAATATTTAATCCATCTGCATCAATCACCATTGGCACTTTATAATTCAAGATAAACTGATAAAAAGCGGCTATTGTATCTTCATGTTGTCCCATTCCAACCCCAATACCTATAGCATCCGGGACTATATCAAAATTGATTTCACTTATATGCTCGTTACCTTTATCTTCAATTACCATTGCCTCGGCAAATTGAGATTGCACAACGCTCACTCCACACATTGGAACATAAGCAGTTATCAGTCCACACCCCATTTTCAGAGCCGCTTTAGATGCAAGAGAAACAGAGCCAATTTTACCAATACTCCCACCAATAATTAAAGCATGCCCCTCAGTTCCTTTGTGAGCAAATTTTAATAAAGGTTTTAAAGAAGCCTTTATGTCATTCTTTTCTGTATAGAATAAATTAGATTCCACCTCTGAGATAGCCTGTTCGTTTAATCCAATATCAAAAATTGTCACATTACCAGTAAACAGATAGTTATCAGGAAGATATAGTGCAAGTTTTGGTATATGAAATGAAACAGTTTCATTTGCCTCTACAGCAAAATCAGTCTTTCTGTCCAAAAACAAACCACTAGGTACATCAATACTTATTACACTTTTACGAGCATTAGAATAGCCAGCATGAGCTTTAGAATAACCCATGTGAGCTTCAGAACAACTCGTATGAGCCCCAAAATAATCTTTTTCAGAATATCTAGTATTTATACTACTAAATTCATTAATAACTTCAATAACATCTTTAGTAATCCCGCTTACCTCTCTTGATAAACCTATACCAAAAATTCCATCAATAACAATGTCATACTTTTCTAAAGAAGGAATATCAATTTTATCCAATATCTTTTTGTAGTGTATTTTCTCCGCCTTAATTCTTCTAAGGTTATGCGCACAATCGTCTGAGTAGCAGTCTTTATACTCAACAATAAAGACCTCAACATTATACCCCAGTTTATGCAATATTCGTGCAATAACAAGTCCATCACCCCCATTATTACCTACCCCTGAAAAGATAGCTATTAAAGATTGTTTGTTTGTGTATTTCTTGGTAAGCCAATCGCAGAACGCTGTGGCTGCCCTTTTCATCAGTTCAAGAGAAGAAATACCTTCTCTTTTGATTGTCTCGGCATCAACAATACGAATTTGATCTGAGGATAGAATCTTCATGTAGAATAAAAGAAAGTGCGCAGAATGAGACTCGAACTCACACACCGTTACCGGCACTACCCCCTCAAAGTAGCGTGTATACCAATTTCACCACCTGCGCTTATTGTACTCTTTTGCAAATCATCTTCTTGATTAGCGGATGCAAAGATAATTTTTTTTTCAGACCCATCCCAATATTTATTTATTTTTCTTTTTAAAAAGAAAGCCATCCTTCACGGACAGCTTCCTTCACACACAATGAAAGTTATAATAGAATTAATGAAATAGTGTATTGTTTTCTGTTTCAGGTAATGAAGCAGGCACATAAGGTGTATATGAACTAGAGTAGCTTCTTATCCTTTTTCTGGCAACCGACGGTGGTTCATTATTTCTGTATTCTCTTAATGCATCGCTCACCTCTATCGACTTACCTGCAGGAACAGCAATCTCAACAGTTACACTCTGATTACGAAAGCCTTGCGATACAGGCACAAGCAAAAACTCAGGAAGCAGTAAAACTGAATCGTTCTGTACAATATTATAGCTAAACTCTTTTATATCATTTTTTGCTTCCCGCAATGATTTGCCATTTGTAGCACATATTAATCTTACATGAAATACAGAATCAACACTTTGCCTAATATGCATATTTATACTTCTGAATAGCAATGAGTCGCCATCAATATTTGTAAAAGGAAGTTTTTCAATTTCATTATCAATCCCACGGCCTGATTTATATTTAAAGTCGGCATAATACTCTTTATAGGGCTCCATTTCAACATATAATTTATTTGACGAAGGAGTAGTGATTGATATATTAGCTTCGTTTGAACCATCAACACTAAACTTATCAACAACTTTAAAAGTGAGAACTATTGATAAAACAACTCCTACAAACCACAAACAAGTTGCTAAAGCCCCTATTACCGGACGTGATTTAGTTTTCATTACACGTCTTGTAATCCATGTTACAATGGCTATAACAGGCACTAGTATAAGCAGTATCAACGAAGTAATAAGTAGCGTTGTCTCAAGCCCATTATCGATAAATAACGATTTAATAGGTATAAGCTGTGCTCCTGCAAAGATCAGACCTGCAAAAACAGCCAACATCGCTAAACCAATAATACCTACTAAAGAGAAAAAAGCAACTTTTATAAACACTACAACCAAGTTAAGGCAACCCGATCTATCTGACTTTTCAGATACCCTATCGTCTACTTGTCCAGAAACAGGAGGTTCTGGAGGCATTTTTTCAGCATCAATATGAGAAGAGCCTGCAAGATGAGTTTTATCTTCAGCGTTTAAATTACTATTATAATTTGTCGTATGATCACCTGCTTTATTTTTTGTATTTGCTAAATTATCACTTACTCTATTGCGAATAGACTTAATATACTCTTCTTCACCCATCATTTCGAGCTTCTGCTTAACACTTTTTGCCTCAGGAATGATAGCCATCAAAACAAAATAGAGCAGTACCACACCACCATTTAAATTCCAGTTGAAATTTCCGTTACCAAAAAAATGATTTAGTGGAAAAAAAGAAAATATTCCAAATACATTTACAAATAGAGGTAATAAGAAAATCAATCTAGGAATCCAAGATTCTATTTTAAAATAAGCGGCAATACCACCACACACACCACCTATATATCTGTCAGTAGGATTTCTATATAGCTTCTTTGCTAGATTAGTTTCAAGTTGTTTTTCCTTCAAAACTATCCAGAGTATAATATAAACCCAGAAAAGAAATCCAAAGAAAACAAGAAATATCAACCTCAACCAAACCGGATCAGTTTTAAAATAATGAGCTAGGCCACTACAAACACCACCAAGAATTTTATCTTTAGAATTTCTGTAAAGCGATTTTGTTTCATTATCAGATTCATACGAATTATCCTCAAAAGAATATTCATTAGCAGTATTTTCAAAAGCTTCAGACTCCTTCTTTGCACTTTCGTCATACTCAGTATCAAAATCTTCGGGCCTACCAATATTGTTTATAATAGACTCAACATCCTCGTCGGTTATACAATTTATACCCAGCTTCAGACGATTCCCGAATAATTCCGCAATACGGTTTTCAATATCATTAACAATCTCATCACCTCCCTCTTCACGCGAGAAGTATTTTTTAAGACTAACAATATATTTATTCAATATGTCGTAAGCAGTCTCTTCAATTGCAATTACCTGTCCCTGAAAATTAATATTGATTACTTTTTTCATTGTTTATATTATTTGGAAATATCAGATTTAATCAAAAAGTTCACTCCTGTTGCTAATTCATTCCATGTAATTCCCAGAAGTTCATAAAACTCATTCCCCTTTTCTGTAAGTCTAAAATACTTGCGAGGAGGTCCAGAGGTGCTCTCAACCCATTGATAAGTAAGCACACCCGCATTTTTGAGTCGATTAAGAAGTGGATAAAGTGTTCCTTCCAGAAGAGTTAAACCGGCATTTCTCATTTCTTCAATGATATCCCCAGGGTATGCTTCACCTCTTCTTATTATGGAAAGAATACAATACTCCAGCACTCCTTTTCGCATTTGGCTCTGTGTATTCTCTATATTCATTTTTTTACTATTTCTAAAAGCTGTTATTATAACATTACGATACAAATATACATTAAGCATGGTATTATGCAATACAAAGTACCATAGAAAGCATTATTTTTACCAGTATTTAACATCTTTAGATGTTTATCATCATCAGATTTTCATTAGTTAACATCAAACTTAATTGATTATCCTGTTTAGAAATGTTCAAAACGATAGTTGCATTCATAATCATAATTTTTATGTAAGTTTGTGATAGAAAACATCAACATATGTCATTAAAAGGAAAACATATCGTTTTAGGTATTACAGGCAGTATAGCAGCATATAAATCGGCTATACTAACCCGTCTTTTAGTAAAAAAAGGCGCCGAAGTACAGATAGTAATAACTGCTGCAGGAAAAGAATTTATAACACCCGTTACACTTTCTGCTCTATCGGGGAGACCAGTAATAAGTGAATTCTTTGCTACTGGAGATGGCACTTGGCACAGTCACGTAGACCTTGGCCTCTGGGCAGATTTAATGCTTATAGCACCTGCAACAGCATCATCAATAGGGAAGATGGTAAGTGGCATAGCAGACAATATGCTAATTACCACATACCTATCAATGAAAGCACCAGTTTTTGTTGCACCTGCTATGGATTTAGATATGTTTAAACATGTAACCACACAGCGCAATATACAACAGTTGAAAAGTGATGGAGTAATGATCATAGATCCTGCGGTAGGCGAACTAGCAAGCCACCTCGAAGGCAAAGGTCGTATGGAAGAACCAGAGAATATTGTAAAAACGATCGAAGATTACTTCATGACACAAACTGTTATAGAGCAAGAAAAAACTATATTAGAACAAGATTTACTTAAAAAAAAAATACTAATAACAGCAGGTCCCACCTATGAAAAAATAGACCCTGTTAGGTTTATAGGAAATTATTCTTCGGGGAAGATGGGCTTTGCTATTGCCGAAGAGTGTGCAAAACGAGGAGCTGATGTTACACTAATTACAGGACCTACGGCACTAAACATCACACATCCAAATATTAAAAGGATAGATGTTGAGTCTGCAAACGAGATGCACAACGCTTCAACCAATATTTTCCCTCAAATGGATGTTGCAATATTATCAGCTGCCGTTGCTGATTATCGACCAACGCAACGTGTAGACACCAAAATAAAACGTAACAACAAGGAGGATATAACAATAAAACTAACTCCCAACCCCGATATTGCTGCTACTTTAGGAAAAATAAAAAAAGAAAATCAAATAACAATTGGCTTTGCTCTTGAGACTAACAATGAAGAAGAAAATGCAATAAATAAGATTGAAAAGAAAAACTTCGACTTTATTGTACTAAACAGCCTAAACGATACTGGTGCAGGATTTAGTGTAAATACAAACAAAGTAACTATTATCTCAAAAGAGGGCACTAAAACTACATTTAATTTGAAGTCGAAGCTAGAGGTAGCCAAAGATATTATTAACACCACACTATTCAATAAAACAATTAAAGCCGATATTAATACTCCCAACAAATCGGGATAGACAAAACCATTAAACTGACAAAACCATATATAATGAAACTATTGAAACTGCTACTTCTGCTTCTAATAATACACCTATCTTCAACCTTAACATCATATACTCAAACTTACAGATACCCTGTCACCGTACCTCCTGCCCTTAGCGGAGGGTTCGGGGAACTCAGAAGCAATCATTTTCACTCAGGTATAGATTTTAAAACCCAGCAGGTAGTAAATAAACCCATAGTATCAATAGAAGATGGGTACGTCTCCCGAATAAGCGTAGCACCCGGAGGTTACGGTCTTGCACTCTATGTTACTCACCCTTCAACAGGTCACACCAGTGTGTACGCACACCTCAACAGTTTCTCAAAAAAAATTGCCAATTGGGTTAAAGAGAAGCAGTATGAACAAGAGAGATTCAATGTAAATCTTTATCCAGGCGAAGGCACTCTAACAGTTAAGCGTGGAGAACAAATAGCTCTAAGTGGCAATACTGGCAGTTCTGGTGGCCCTCATCTACATTTCGAGATAAGAGATACAAGAAGTGAACATCCTCTCGATGCGCTTGAATTTTTATCACCTATTAGCGACACTCAAAAGCCCGATTTAAGGGGTATCGCATTTTACCCAAAATCAGAGAAAGGTATTTTAAATAGCAGCAACAATCCAATTAGAATAAATATTAGTAAGGATGCCAACGGCAATCCACTTACACTTGGCAGAACCATAAATGCATGGGGTAGAATTGGTGTTGGTGTTAAGGCATACGACCGAATGAATGGTCAGAACAACATATATGGAGTCAAGCATATACGGCTCTTTGTTGACAATAATCAGGTGTTTAGTAGCACCATCAATAGATTCTCATTCGATAAAACACGAATGCTTAACTCTTTTATCGATTTTGAAGATTGGAAGCTACGACGCTCATTTTATATGAAATCTTTCATAGAACCTGGCAACTCCCTACCCTTTTATAAGACTGTAAACAATGGCTATATCGATATAAATGAAGAAAGAGAATATAACTTAAGGTACGAGCTAGAAGATCACTATGGAAACACCCTAAATTATAATTTCAAAATAAATGGTGTTAAGCAATCAATTCCCTCTCAGCCAGAATGCGACAACTTCATGATATGGAACCTAAACAACTCATTTATAGATATGGGGGTCACTCTTTTAATACCAAGTGGCAATCTCTACTCAAGCTTCTGCTTCAAATATGATAAAACCCATAACAGCAAATACTTCTCCGACATACATCATATAAACGACAACCCCATTCCACTACACAACAGTGCCAACATTTGGATTAAACTAAACACAGACACTTTGCAAAATAGAAACAATTATGGCGTTGTAAGAATCAACAACAATGGCACTGAAAGCTGGGTAGGAGGAGAGTACAAACAGGGTGGACTATCACTATCTATAAGAGAGTTGGGCGATAAATATGCTGTTACGGCAGATAAAGCTGCTCCCACAATAACACCCCTATCACCTGAAAACTGGGTAAGTCAAAAAAGAATTCGAGTAAGGCTAACTGATAACCTAAGTGGCATTTCATCATTCAGAGGAGAGATTAATGGAAGTTTTGTACTATTTACACACGACTCAAAATCAACTGTATATACATATAACTTTGATGATGAGCGACTGACAAATGGTGAAAAACAAACATTTGTTTTCACCGCCACAGATGGTGCAGGAAACAGCAGCAGTTATAATTACACATTTAATTATTAACTAGTCTATCTCACTACAAATAAAATAGACAAAATGCTCGTGATTAAAGATTGTTTAATAAAACATCAAGGAAATTTAATTAATCAATAAGCCCCAGAGTCTCCTTCACAAGAGCAATCTCCCTTTCACTTCCGGTGTGCTTTCCCTCCACATCCGAAAGCTTCACGCACTCTTGCCACTCCTCTTTGGCTGTCATCTTACACCTAAAGAGCTTCATTACAATATTCATACTCCTGATATTATACCCAACATCATTAGTTAAGTTAGTACCAATACCAAAAGTAGCACCAATACGGTCACCGCAATAGTCCTTTATTTGCAATACTTTATCAACATTAAGGCTATCAGAAAACACAAGATACTTAAGTTTTGAGTCCACTCTAAGCTCCTCATATCGTTTTATTACTTTATCAACAAAAACAAGCGGATCGCCGCTATCATGTCTTAAACTAGTAAATAACGACGCATGCTTCTTACTGAAATTACGAAGGAAAACATCTGTAGTATAAGTATCGGTTAGTACCGTACCCAAATCACCATCATACACATTTATCCAGTCCTCCATCGACATATAGTTGGCCATCTTATAACCATAAATTGATCCATGAAACTGCACCCACTCATGAGGGTGAGTACCCGAGACATTTAAATTGTGCTTATATGCCATATAAACATTACTAGTTCCATAGAGACTGTCTCCAGCATGCTTTTTCAACAGTTCGGTTACCCTGTCCTCCACATCAAAGCTAAATCTCCTTCTCATACCAAAAAGTGAAAATGTAACACCATGCTCTTTCATCTTCACAGCCTTCTCAATAGCAGCCTTCTCCATATATTCCCTATCAGGATGCTTTCCAGTAATTCTAAAAAACAACTCAGAAACAGTTGCCAGAATGGGAGTTTCCCAAAGTGTTACCCTGTATAGCAAACCACTCGCTTCTATACGCAGTTTTCCGTTATTCATCCAAATATCAAGCTCAGACGGATCAAACCTGAAGCCTTTTAAGAAATCGATATATGTAGGAGGTAAATATGGCATATTCTTTCGCACAAACATCTCTTCACCCTTTGTAAGAGACAGTTCCGACATCTTATACAACTCATCTTTAAGCAGTTTGTCAAATCCTTCTGGATAGCTATCGTTACTCCTATCAACAAACTCAAACTCACCAAATGCCCTTGGGAATAGCTTAGAGTAAGCATAACTTGTGGTAAACTTATATAGGTCGGTATCAAGAATACTTTTTATAATTGGCATAATTTCAATTTTAAAAAGTGGTAAAGATAATAGATTAATCCCTTTTCACAACAATACAACCAACTTGTTGTTGTATTGTTATTAAAATTGAAAATAATTAATAAACTTTACATATGAAAGCAGCTGTATATGAACAATATGGTCCACCCGAAAGAGTTAAGATTTTAGATATCAATCAACCTATACCTAATAAAGATGAAGTGCTAATTAAAGTAATAGCCTCAACAGTCAATAGAACCGACTCTGGTTTTCGTAGTGCAGAATATTTCATTTCACGATTATTTAGTGGCCTATTACGTCCAAAACACAGGGTCCTTGGCTGTGAATTTGCTGGTATTGTTGAAGAAACAGGTAGCGAGGTAGAAGAATTTAAAATAGGAGACAGAGTATTTGGCTTTGACGATCAAAATTTCGGAGCCCATAGCGAGTACAAGGTTATAGGTGAGAAAAAAGCAATATCTAAAATACCAGACAACATCTCATTTAAAGAAGCGGCACCCATCACTGAAGGCTCTCACTATGCTCTTGAAAGTATAAGGGCGGCCAAAATCAAAAAAGGAGACAGAGTCTTAGTTTACGGCGCAACAGGTGCTATAGGCTCAGCTGCAATACAACTCTTAAAACATTTCAAAACACATGTTACTGCTGTTGTGAACACACAAAATGTGCAATTAATCAAATCTGTGGGAGTAGATGAGGTTATCGACTATCTAAATGAAGACTTCACAAAAACGGACAGAAAATACACATTCATATTTGATGCTGTTGGGAAGAGTTCATTTAATGCATGCAAACCTCTCCTAACCAAAAATGGTATTTATATATCCACTGAACTGGGCAAGAACAGCGAAAATATCTGGTATTCTATTATGGGTCTTCTCACATGGGGCAAGAAGGTTGTTTTCCCATTACCTACAATTAATAAAGAAGATGTAATATTCCTCAGAGATCTTGTAGAAAAAGGTGAGTTTAAACCTATAATAGACAGGGAATACAATTTAGTAGATATAGTTGAGGCTTACCGATATGTTGAGACAGGACAAAAAACGGGTAATGTTTTAATAAATATATAATGAAAGAACTAAAAAAGCGCCACATTTCTGCAGCGCCCTTTTAAATAAATCTATAAATAACTAGTTTTGTAAAAACCTGTAACGGTTAATTAGCACTAGTCAATTATCAAAATCAATTAAATTGCCTCCTCAATATTCCACACAAAGGCACGTAGGCCGAGGTTGGGCGAATCATTATCAAGATCTTTCAGGTACTTCAATAAGACTGGCACCCTGTCATCTTCAACTATCGTGAGGATAGCA
>DUUR01000092.1 GCA_012841425.1 Bacteroidales bacterium
CACCTTTAATCTCAGCATTGTGCCATTTTTCTATCGACTCTTTAAAATCACTTTTCAAAATAGCATCCTTCTTGTACCATATTGAATTTGCTATGGCCAACTTTGTTAAAGGGTCAATCTCTAACAAAGCATTTCCTACTTTTTTGAAATAACCATTAACTATATCGCTATCCTCATTATCGAATCCCATTACAGTTTCAATTTCGGCTTTGGTATCACCCTTCGCTCCATTCCATAACATAGCTAATGTACTATTCAAGCTGTAAGGAGAAATCATAAAGTTTGTTTTTTCAGCATCACCTGCATGTTCATGCATCATTAGTGCAAAGAACTTTGCCCCTAAGTCGGCACTCAACTCTGCAATTCGTTGTTCGGATATAGTTAGATCTATTTTTTCGGGAGGGTCTATGGTGCCATCACCCCCATTGTTTACTATTTCACTGCTATCGCATGACCAAAAGAATAAAGTGCAACAAAAAATAATAAGGTTTAAATAAATTGAAGTTTTCATTGTAGTATTTATTTTAAAAGTTGTTTACTTGTATATTTGAGGAATTACTATTCTCATCGATTTGTGAACACCCCCCTAGAACGATAATATAAGGGTAACGGACACAAACATCTTTTAAGGCAAAGTGATGGATACATAATATTCAGATATTTAATGGCTTATGACTTCATAAGATACAGTTATATAACTGATAAAAAAATAATATCGACAACTTTATTGTTATTGTTTGTTAATTATCGGGGCTTATTGGACAATTTATTAAAGGATAATAAGTTTTTCCATACTTTTATTTCTTGTCACGGCTTAGTTTACATTCTACTAGTTATAGTTGCACATTTATGAAATTAAAATAAAAAGTGTACTTTTGTATAATTGAGCTTTGAGTAATTAACACAAAATAAAGGGGATTCGGGAACAAGGTAGAAATGAAAAATATAATAAAACCAATTTTTGCAGTTGAACTAAAAGTACGTGACTACGAGTGCGACGTGCAGGGGCATGTTAATAATGCCAACTATCAACACTATTTTGAGGTAGCACGTCATGAGTTTCTTGAAAAAGTGGGGCTCAATTTTCATAAACTTCATCTGGAAGGTGTTGATGCAGTAGTATCAAGTGTACACATCAGATATAAAATACCATTAATTGGTATGGATAAATTCAAATGTACAATTTCAAAAATTGAGAAGGTTGGTGTAAAATATATCTTTCATCAGGAAATAATAAGAATAGAAGATAATGCACTCTGTGCAAAAGCTAAAATAGAAGTTGTTAATCTTGTAAATGGTAAATTATCTGAACCTGTTGTTTTTAACGAAGCTTTTGCAGATTATATATAACCATAACTGCAAATTACTTTTATAATTCATTTTCATGGACAAGGCTTCATGTATCTTATTTTTTTAAAATCTTTATAAATTGTCAAATAAGTCTATATACCAAATTGCTCTCACCTGTATTAAGGGTGTAGGAGTAGCACACGCACGAAGTTTAATGGAGGTGATGGGAGATGAGGAGTTGATATTCAAGGGAGATATTGCTCAATTATCATCAATACCTGGCATTTCTAGTCGACTGATATCCGAGATAAGAAGTCCCGAGGTTTTAAGAAAAGCCGAAAAGGAACTGAACTTTATTGAAAAGAATAAAATCAATTTTCATTTCTTTACTGATAACACATATCCTCAAAGGCTCACAAATTGTATTGATGCACCCATAGTTCTTTATTCGAGAGGAAAAGTAGACTTTAATAGCGAGAGAGTGATAAGTATAGTTGGCACTAGAAATTCCACAAAATATGGACAGGACTTCTGCAATGAATTTATTAAAGAAATATCTATTAAAATTCCTTCTCTTCAAATTGTAAGTGGCCTGGCTTATGGCGTAGATATATGTGCGCATAGAGCAGCGCTTAAAAACAACATATCAACTGTTGCTGTTTTAGCTCATGGATTGGACAGAATTTATCCTCATTTGCATAGACAAACGGCTATTGAGATGATGGAAAACGGAGCTTTGTTAACTGAATTTAAGAGTGAGACAAATCCTGACAAACATAATTTTGTGAGGCGCAATCGTATAGTGGCAGGGATGTCAGATGCTGTTATTGTTGTTGAATCTCCTTTAAAAGGTGGTTCGTTAATTACAGCCGATATTGCAAACTCATACTTCAGAGATGTATTTGCACTGCCGGGTAGCATTAAATATAAAATGTCGACAGGTTGCAATAAGCTTATATCGGACAACAAAGCTGTATTGCTGCAAAACACCAACCATTTTATTGAATCAATGGGCTGGGATGATGATAAGGTTGAGAGAAAGAAGCCCAAACAGAAGGAGCTTTTTCCTGAATTATTAGAAGATGAAGAGAAAGTATTTAACGCATTACAAAAAAACGGAACTATGCATGTTAATGCACTTTCGATAGAATTAAATGAATCTGTAACGGAACTTTTTATGACATTACTGGAATTAGAAATGAAAAATATAATTGAAGCACTTCCGGGTGGAATGTACCAGTTGGTATAATATTTTTTCATATCTTTGAGAGTAATTTTTTGAAATAAATTATATAATGGGGGATAGTAAAAATGGCTGAAGAAAAAGAAAAAACAAACAAAGGTAACGAAAAGAACAGCGAGAAATTGAAAGCACTTCGCGCTGCAATGGACAAGATTGAAAAGACCTATGGAAAGGGCTCTATAATGAAAATGGGTGATGAAGAAATAGAGGATATCCCTGTAATTTCATCTGGCTCAATAGGGCTTAACTTGGCATTAGGTGTAGGTGGCTACCCCCGAGGTCGTGTAATTGAGATATATGGACCAGAATCATCTGGTAAAACGACATTGGCAATTCACGCAATAGCTGAGACTCAAAAAGTTGGAGGTGTAGCAGCTTTTATTGATGCTGAGAATGCATTTGACCGCTTTTATGCAGAAAAGCTAGGTGTTGATACTGACGAGCTATTGATATCGCAACCAAGCAGTGGAGAAGAAGCACTAGAAATTGCGGAACAGCTTATTCGTTCGGCAGCTGTTGATATTGTTGTTATCGACTCGGTTGCAGCTCTTACTCCTAAAAAGGAATTAGAAGGGGAGATGGGCGATGCAAACGTTGGATTGCAAGCAAGGTTAATGTCTCAAGCGCTCAGAAAGCTTACCTCGGCAATAAATAAAACCAATACTACATGTATATTCATTAATCAGTTGCGAGAAAAAATTGGGGTGATGTTTGGTAACCCCGAAACCACAACTGGAGGTAATGCACTTAAGTTTTACTCATCCGTTCGTCTTGATATTAGAGGTAATGGAACTCCAATTAAGGATGGTGAAACTCAAATTGGTAGGCCTACTCGTGTTAGGGTGGTTAAAAATAAAGTTGCCCCACCTTTCCGTAAAGCTGAATTTGATATAATGTATGGCGAAGGCATTTCGCGTACAGGAGAAATAATAGATATGGGGTCGGAGCTTGAAATTATAAAGAAAAGTGGCTCTTGGTATAGTTATAAAGACACCAAACTTGGACAGGGCAGGGATGCTGCTAAAATGGCTGTAAAAGATAACCCTGAATTGTATGAGGAGTTAGAAAACCTTATATATCAAGCACTAAAAGAGAAATAACAACTAATTACAAAACGAGGTTACAAAATATGTAATCTCGTTTTTTCAACATTAATAGAACTCAAATGCAAAAGTACAGAAGTTTATCAAAAGCAGAAATTGATGTTCTAATATCCAATGGTTGCAGTAGCAAAGATTGGCAGTTAATTTCTGTAAAAGAGGGTTTTGAACCACATTTTATAAAAAACACTCAATTCTCGGGGAAGATAGAGCTTGGAGTATTTCAAAAAGAATTTACTCTTGCTGGTGGAATAACAAAACATTCATGCATTGCTAATGCAGTAATTCACAACTGTACTATTGGAGATAATGTTGTAATTGAAAACATTCAAAACTATATAGCAAATTATAATATTGGAAATAATTGCTTTATCCAGAATGTAGATGTAATACTAGTGGAAGGGAGATCATCTTTTGGTAATGGCGTAGAGGTTAATGTGTTAAATGAAACAGGAGGACGCGAGGTTCTTATAAACGATAAACTATCGGCTCATTTTGCATATATTTATTCATTATACCGTCACAGACCAAAGCTGATTGAGAGGATGAAAGATATTACTCTTTTCTATTGCAATAAACATGCATCTGAGAGAGGTGAGATTGGCGAAAACTGTAAGATACTTAATGTTGGATATATAAAAAATGTGCGTATTGGCCCTTATTGTAATATAACAGGTGCAATGAAACTTAAGAACGGAAGCATAAACAGTAATGAGCATGCTCCTGTATATATCGGTCGTAACGTAATTGCCAAAGACTTTATAGTTTCTTCAGGATCTACGGTAGGTGGAGGTTCTTTTATAACCCGCTGTTTTATTGGTCAGGCTTGCTATATTGATCATGGATATTCTGCATCAGACTCACTGTTTTTCAGTAATTGTCATGGTGAAAATGGCGAGGCTTGCGCACTATTTGCTGGTCCCTATACGGTAACTCATCATAAATCTACGCTACTTATTGCTGGAATGTTCTCTTTTATGAACGCAGGATCGGGCTCAAACCAGAGCAATCATATGTATAAGCTTGGTCCCATTCATCAGGGGATTATAGAAAGAGGAGCAAAAACAACCAGTAACTCATATATTCTATGGCCAGCCAAAGTGGGGGCTTTTTCTCTTATATTGGGGCGGCATTCGCAGCATGCCGACACATCAAATCTTCCTTTTTCTTATATTATCGAGAAAGATAACAGCACATATATCGCTCCAGGCATAAACCTGAAGAGTGTTGGCACAATAAGAGATGCAAAAAAATGGCCCGAGAGGGATATGAGAAAAGACCCAAATAGACTAGATTGTATAAACTTCAATCTTTTAAGTCCTTATACAATACAAAAAGTATTTGCAGGTATAGAGATACTTAAAAACCTAGAGGCCACTGCTGGCCAAACTTCTCAAATATATACATTCCAGAGCTGTATAATTACAAATAGTTCTCTTAAAAGAGGATTGAATTTGTATGAAATTATTATTCATAAGTTCCTGGGTAATTCAATCATTAAAAGACTAGAGAATACAAAATTCAAGACTAACGATGAGATTAGGAATAGGCTAAAAGTTGATACCACTCTAGGATTGGGTGAATGGGTGGACCTATCGGGGCTTATTGCACCAAAATCGGAGATTGACAATTTACTTGTAGAGATTGAAACGGGCAAAATAACGAAGCTAAAAGAGATAAATAGTATTTTCCACACCCTTCATAAAAATTATTATGTAAATGAATGGACATGGGCATGGGATAAAATACAATCTTTTTACAATTTAAAGGCTGACGAGATAACGGCAGAGGATATTATCAATATTGTAGAAAAATGGAAAGAATCGGTTATTGGGTTAGATGAATTAATATATCAAGATGCAAAAAAAGAGTTCTCTTTATCTTTCAAAACTGGCTTTGGTGCAGATGGAAATATACAAGACAGAGCAATGGATTTTGAGTATGTAAGGGGTGCTTTCGACAATAATCAGTTTGTAATAACCACACTTAAGCACATGGAAGAAAAGACAAAATTGGGAAATGAGCTTATAGAAAGAATTAAAAGTGTGACATAATTTACACTTTTGAAAAAGAAATAAAAAATATGACAGATAGAACAATTGAGCTTATTAATCAATTTAAACCAGAACCGGTTGATATCCCAATTAATAAATGCGAACTAGAGGAGGCTGTTGAGGCAATATACACATCTATGTTTCCTGTTTGTGAGTGCGATGGTTCTACCAGTGTTAGCAAAGAACTGTATGAAGCATTAAAAAAACTACATAAGAATGTTACCCAACGAACCGATAAGCCTACGGCCGACAGAGTTGTAGAAGGATTTATGGAAAGTTTGCCTAAAATACGACATAGACTATTTAAAGATGCACAATGTTATGTTGCTTCTGACCCGGCAGCTAAATCTATTGAAGAGGTAATACTTACCTACCCTGGTTTTTTTGCATTAAGTATTCATAGATTGGCACATTTACTACATAAACTAGG
>DUUR01000093.1 GCA_012841425.1 Bacteroidales bacterium
ATGTACATATTGCGACTTTTATATGCTTACAAACGAATCTCAGATAGATAAGTTTGTTGAAGCGATATGTGCTGAATCCGCTTTAAGAAAAGATGAAATTCAAGAGGAAGTTAAAACAATATATTTTGGAGGAGGAACACCTTCACGGTTAAGCACTAATCATTTTAAGAAGATATTTGAAGCACTATACCTCAATTATAAAATCGACTCAAAAGCAGAGATAACTGTTGAAGCAAACCCCGACGATCTCTCAGATGAGTATCTAAAAACTTTATCCCAACTTCCAGTAAACCGTTTAAGTATAGGAATACAAAGCTTTAATGATGAAGAGCTCAAATTCCTTAGTCGTCGCCACTCAGCACAACAAGCAATCAGTTCTGTTAAAACAGCACAATCGCATGGCTTCAACAATATCAGTGTAGACCTAATGTATGGACTTCCAGATCAAACTGAAGAGATATGGAAGGATAATCTAGAGCAGGTGACCAATCTTGGCGTGCAGCACCTCTCTGCATATCATCTGATATATGAAGAGAAAACTCGTATGTACAACATGTTGAAAGCAGGGAAGATAAAACCTGTTGATGAGGAGTTAAGCACAACAATGTTTTCAATGTTAATTGACTGGATGAAACGACATGATTTTATCCAGTATGAGATATCTGCATTCGGGAAAGAAGGCTACTTCTCTCAACACAATACCTCATACTGGAAAAACAGGAAATACCTCGGGCTCGGTCCTGCCGCACATTCTTACAATGGTTACGACCGCTCATGGAATATATCTTCTTTACATCGTTACATAAAAGGTGTTGAATCAGGCAACCTCGAGCGAGAGGCCGAACATCTTAGTATCAACGAGAAGTATAATGAGTTTATATTAACTGGCCTCCGAACCATGTGGGGTATCGATTTATCTGATATGATAAATATCTTTGGTGAGGATATGTACAACTACTGCATAGAAAATGCACAACCATATATTAATGCTGGCAAACTCATCATACAAGAAAACACACTCAAACTAACACAAAAAGGTATATTTATATCAGACGGAATAATGAGCGACTTAATGAGAGTTTAGCTTAAACCCTCAATAACGCCATTAATTATATCAATTCTTTTTGCTTGAGGATCGGCAGGCAGACCAGGCATACGCATCATCTCTCCTGCTATAGCAACTATAAACTCTGAGCCCTGATTAATTACCAAATCGTTAATCTTAAAACGGAAATCCTTTGCAACACCATACCATTTTGGATCTGCCGAAAATGAGTACTGTGTCTTAGCAATACATACAGGCATATTCTCTAAATAAGTACCCTCAATCAGCTTCATCTTTTTTAATGCCATTTCACTGAAAACCACATCTCGGGCACCATATATATTAGTTGCTACTTTAGATATCTTAGTTTCAATTGAATCATTATCACTATATGTGAATTTTAAATCACCCGATGGTCGCTTTTCAATAGCCTCCACAACTTTATGTGCAAGCTCAACAGCACCTTCCCCACCCTTTTCGAATGACTCATTCACAGCAAACAAAACACCTCTCTCTTCACAGAAATCACTAATAGCATCAATTTCTTCCTTAGTGTCAGTAGCATATTTATTAAAAGCTACTAAAACCGACTGACCAAATGAAGCCAAATTATCAAGATGTTTGCGAAGGTTGCCAAGTCCATTTTTCAAACCCTCAACATTAGGAAGCTTAATATCCTTTTCTGTTACACCACCATGCATCTTAAGACCTTGAGCAGTGGCAACAATAACTGACAGCTTAGGGCGCAAGCCACTTTTTCTGCATTTAATATTAAAGAACTTCTCAGCTCCCAAATCAGCACCAAAGCCCGCTTCTGTAACTACATAATCACCATAAGACATTGCCATCTTTGTAGCTAGAACCGAGTTGCATCCATGCGCAATATTTGCAAACGGACCGCCATGAATAAATGCCGGAGTATTTTCTGTACTCTGCACAAGGTTTGGATGAATAGCATCTTTCATTAAAACAGTAATAGCACCCGCAATACC
>DUUR01000094.1 GCA_012841425.1 Bacteroidales bacterium
AGCAGAGGCGACCAAGTATTTTTATGACCGTTTTAAAAAACATTTCTCGTCCTTATATATTCCGTAAAAGTCTACAAATTGTAAGAGATAAAATTAAAGAAATACGTCCTGATGCGGTGATTAACTTTTATGAGATGATTACCGGTATGGCATATGAGATTTATAAATTCGACAAGAGGTTGAGTATACCAATGATATGCATTGCTCATCAGTATGTGTTGCTAAATAATAATTACAAAACTACCGCCGAGCAGGATGTGAAATATTATTTACTGAGCATGGTTTCCAGAATAACTTCTAACCGCGCATCTAAAATACTCGCTCTGTCTTTTAGAGATATTCCTAACTCAGGAAAAATTGTTACCATGCCTCCATTATTACGATCGGAGGTTTTTGAAATAGAACCTAAAGAGGGCGACTATATTCATGGGTATATGCTTAATTCAGGCTTTTTTGATGATGTGTTAGACTGGCATGAAAAGCATCCAGAGATGCCTCTAAAGTTTTTTTGGGATAAGAAAGGTGCTGAAAAGACAACAAAAATATCCGACAATTTTACACTTCATACAATTGATGATAACCTCTTTTTGCAAAGTATGGCAGGATCTAAAGCTTACGCCACCACCTCAGGGTTTGAATCTATTTGTGAAGCACTATATTTTCGTAAACCAATATTGATGATTCCTGTACACCTTGAGCAAGAGTTTAATGCCTATGATGCAGGGCTCTCGGGAGCAGGAGTAACAGCTAAGAAGTTTAACCTGAGTAAACTAATAGAGTTTATCCCTGAATATAGCGCTGACGAGGGGTTTCGCAACTGGGTACACAAAGCTGAAGAGATGTTTATTAAAGAGTTATGCTATAAGCCAACCGAATCTCGATAGAAATCTAATGCTTCAAATATTAGTTCTTTTTCTGCTGTCTGATCAATTTTAACATTACCTATTGCCGAAAGTAAGGTGAAGTTGATTTTATCACCTTGGTTTTTCTTATCATGCTTTGCAATTTCAAATAGAGCCTCATAATTGTCGCAGCTTATATTAAAAGCTCCGTAATTTTGTTGAATAAAACGAACTGTCTTCTGAAGTTTATCGGAGGGGAAGTTGCAAATTATAAGCGATAGGTAGAGCTCTACAATTATGCCCCAAGCTACTGCATAGCCATGTGGAATTGGTCTTTTCTGTGCAATAGCAAAACTCTCAAAAGCATGTGCAGTGGTATGGCCTAAGTTAAGTGCCTTTCTAATATTTTTTTCAAAAGGGTCTTGATCAACTATACCTCTTTTAATACCAACCGAACGGAATACCAACTCATTTAATTGATTAAAATCGATGTTATCGAGTGGGAATGATAGCAGTTTATCGAGATCGGTTGCTGAGTGTATCAAAGCATGTTTAATCATTTCTGCATAGCCCGAAAGTATTGCTTCGTGAGATAGTGTATGGAAAAACTCTGTAGAAATTATAACCTGCTCAGATGGGTAAAAGGCTCCTATCTCGTTTTTGAACCCCGCAAAATTAATTCCCGTTTTACCGCCCACAGCTGCATCAACAGCACCAAGCAGTGTAGTGGGGATATTAATATATTTAATTCCCCTTTTAAATGTAGCAGCAGCAAAACCCCCTAAGTCGGTAACCATTCCGCCACCTAAATTTATTAGCAATGAATGGCGCGTGGCGCCATTATGTGTAAGATCTTCCCATACCTTAGAGAGATTGTCAATTGTTTTATTACTATCAT
Organism: Bacteroidales bacterium; assembly: GCA_012841425.1. Classification (GTDB taxonomy): domain Bacteria; phylum Bacteroidota; class Bacteroidia; order Bacteroidales; family Dysgonomonadaceae; genus Proteiniphilum. The sequence goes on from DUUR01000094.1 coordinate 1,741, forward strand.
CTGCAGGAATAATAATAAGTTTTGCGTCGGCAATTGAGGGTATATCTTTTATAAGTGGATAGCATTTTAAGTGTGTGTTGTTGTCTGTTAGAATAAAAATTTTATCGTGACGGATGCTCTTTATTGCCTTTTCAACATCAATACATATGTTGCTACTCTTCATTATCTGTTGCATTATCTCTTTTTTAGTAATTATTTTTAGTTAAGTGCTTTATATAGCTCTTCTTGGATTCTCTCTCTGATCTCCAAAGAGGAGAGACGATTTGGCGACCTTGAAGGATTTACTCTATTTGAGAGAAATATATAAATCATATTATTATTTGGGTCTACCCAAAAGCATGTGCCGGTGTAGCCGGTGTGACCATATACTTCAATGGGGGTGCCAGGACTGGTGGGGTTTGTTCTGCTATTACGTGGATCAGGCTTGTCAAATCCTAGGCCGCGACGACTAATACTACTTTTGGTTGTAGTAAACAGTTTAATGGTTTCTTCACTTAAATATCGTTCTCCTCCATACTCGCCTCCGTTTAGCCACATTTGGTATAGTTTGGCAAGGTCGTTTGCATTTGAGAAGAGTCCTGCATTGCCCGACATTCCTCCAAAGAGTGCTGCTCCTTCGTCATGTACATAACCAGTGAGATGCTGTTTTCGAAAAAAAGGATCATTCTCTGTTGGTGCAATAACTTCCTCTGAAAAATATCTAAGTGGTAAATAGGTAGTAGTTGTAGCACCTAGCTTATTGAAGTAGTTGATTTTTAGATATGTATCGATATTCAAGCCAGAGATGTCTTCAACAGCCTCTTTTAATAACATAAAATTGAGACAGCTATATCTGTATTTTCCTCTGTTGCTAAGTGGAGAGTTGATAATATCTTGAAGTAAAGCTTCGTTCATTTTATCGCTAGCATACATACCGCGGGCAACTGGCTGATAAAAGATTTCACTAGGTTTAGATGAGATCATATTAGAATGAAACTTATAGTCTGTCCTCCCCCATGCACCTGCATATCTAGCATTATACCTCTGTGAACGTTGGCCGAATAGTGATCCTGTATAACTATTGTTATCAATTGCAGTAGTATAGTATGGGATAAAAGATGTGAGGCCTGACTCGTGAAGAAGGAGTGTGCGAATGCGGATATTTTCTTTATCGCTACCTTTGGTTGCTTTTACATATTTGCCAATGTTGTCTTGTAGCGCAACCTCTTTTTCGTCGTAGAGTTTCATTATAGCAGGTAGTGTGGCTGAGGCCTTTGTTATAGATGCGACGTCATATATAGTTTCTGGTGTCACATCGGGGCTATCTCCATAGTTTAAGTTGCCAAACTCTCTTTCATAGATTATTACTCCATCCTTAGCTACTAATATTTGACAGCCTGGATATGCTCTCTGACGTACTCCCTCTAAAGCGATATGCTCGATATTTTCTAATTTTGATGAGTTTATACCAACCTCCTCGGGTAATGAATAACTCAAACGAGTTTTTGTTGTGGAAACTCCAGAACCCTCCTTAAAAGTGCCAGAGGTTACTGGAAGTTTTCCACTCATTCCAATACCTCCAAATATTCCTTGAGCTGCACTCATTTGCGCATATTCACTATTATCGTATGCGACTATAAGCGATGAGGCATTTAGGGCTGATGTTTGGAAAGCGCTTAGTCTGTATGGAGACGTGAAATTTACTAATATGGTTGTTTTTTCGTTAGCAAGTTTTTGTAATGCAGGTGAGTCTGTTATTTTATCTGTATGAATAGAGATTATTACTATATCGAAATCTTTTAATTGTGCTAAGTTTGTTACTTCAGCTGTAGACTTAATTTGAAAGGTAGATACATCGGCATATTTTTTTAAATATGTCTGAAATTGGTTGTGAGCTGATGCTCCAACAGCTACTGAGGCAATTTTAACCTTATCAAGTTTTGATAAAGGAATATGATTATCGACATTCTTTACAAGTGTAACTGCACCGTCGTAAATCTTTCTTTTTGTCCATTCGGCAGAAGAGGAGTTTACTTTGCTGTGTATTGTAGCCTTATCTATGGGCGTAAAATTATGAGCATTGAGGATGTATTTATAGGAAAGTATTTTTTTGACTTTTTCTTCAAGCACAGAATTGGGAATTACACCATTTTGAACCGCTGCTTTTACTGATTCAAATTCTTTTTTTTGATTAATGACGCCTAATACGATGTCATTGCCTGCTAATATAGCTTTAACGCTTGCTTCGTTATGTGACGAAACTCCCTTCATTGCCATTCCATCAGTGAAGGTTAGTCCTGTGAAACCCATGGACTCCTTTAATAGTTTTGTAGTAACTTCGGGAGAAAGAGATGAGGGCATCCCCTTTGTTTGTAAAGTGGGTACATTTAAGTGCCCTATCATCATTCCCGAAAGGCCTGCATTTATATATTCTTTAAATGGCAGTAGCTCCACCTGTTCTAGTCTATCTCCGTTGTGATTGATTGTAGGCAAGGTTAAATGAGAATCTTCAGATGTGTCGCCATGACCTGGAAAATGCTTCGCTACAGCCATTACACCATTAGACTCGAGACCTAATGCGAAAGCTAAACCTTTTTTTGCAACATTATTAGCATTTTCGCCAAAAGAGCGTGATCCGATAACTGGATTCTGAGGATTGCTATGCACGTCTAATACAGGAGCAAAGTTGACATGTATGCCCATTTCTTTACTTTGCCTTGCTATTTCTTCTCCATAAAGTCTAACTGTTTCATTATCACTTATTGCGCCAATAACTAGGTTTCTGGGGTAAGAAGGGGCATCTTGTAATCGCATAGAAAGTCCCCATTCACCATCGAGTGTTATCATAAGTGGAACTTTAGATATTCCCTGTGCATAGTTTGTAATGTCGGCCTGACTTGCTAGTGTGCCTTTTGAGAATAGCAGCCCACCAACTTTATAATTCTGTACGTAACTGGCTATTCTTGTTTTCCAGCTACTGTTTGGTTCAACTATAGGTATAAAAAGCTGACCAACCTTATCATCTATGGACATAGTATTATATACAGAGTCCACCCATTGTTTCATGTTTTGTTTATCAGCCTGTTTGTATAAGTTGGTTGTTACTTGCGCTGATGAAGTAACTATGAATATGCTTAAAATAGAATATAAAAATAGCGCTTTCTTCATTATTTTACCTTTTCAAGTTTAACATCAATTCGCCCTACATAAACTCCTCTACCATTCGTTTGGAAGACTAACACATCTTCTTTATCAATGTTTTTACTAATAGAAGGGGTTTTCATGTATGTATGGCTGTGTCCTCCAATAATCATATCGATACCTGTTGTTGATTCAGCCAGATTAAGGTCGGAGTTATGACCCAAGTGCGAGATGCATATAACCATATCGCATTTATGATTTTCTTTTAGCATTTGAGCCATGTCGTTTGCTGTTTTTATAGGGTCGAGATATTTAACACCTTTATAATTATTTGCTGCTATTAATCCTTTTGGTTGTATATTTATTCCGATGACACCTATCTTAACTCCCCCTTTTTTAATAATAATAAATGGCTTAATTAATCTATTGAGACTGGTTTCTGAGAAGTCGTAATTAGAAGAAACAATAGGGAATTTTGCTAAACGTGCAACTTCCTCCAGCACCTCTAGTCCATAGTCAAACTCATGATTACCAAGAGTTACGGCATCGTATTCCATATGGTTCATAGACTTTACTTCAATTTCACCTTTAAAAAGATTAAAGTAGGGTGTGCCTTGTAAAAAATCGCCTGCATCGAATAGAAGTACATTTTTGTTTTCTTTTCTTACTTGATCTATATAGGATGCTCTACGCACCACTCCTCCTCTATCGGGAAAGTATTTGTCGGTTTCGGGAAGAGGCTCTATCCTGCTATGAGTATCATTTGTGTGTAGAATAACAATCTCTTTTTGAGAAAAAGAAGAGAGGCTTATTGTAAGAAATAGTGATATAATATATATTCTGAGTGATGATTCCATTGTATCGATATTTTATTCTATTATGATAATTCTGCCATCAATAGCAGATTCAATCTCATTGCCCATTCGGGTTTGCTCTTTTACCCAGTCGATCATTATATCGCGAAGAGTGACACCTGTATTGTTACTTGAAATGGCATTAAGCAATGCGTTCATGTTATCATTTCCTTCGGCAAGGTAATCGAGTGTTACAATCTTATAGATCTGGTTATTATCTATAGGCTTATTGTCTACAGTTACACTTTTTACTTGTCTGTTTTCAATAATTAATTTCACATTTGATGAAATTCCAGCACCACCTATGCGAGCGTAAGCATCAAACATCTTTTTTAAATCAACTCCTTTGAGATCGAGGAAGGTGATTGTGTTATCAAAAGAGTAGATCTCGAAAAGATTGCCTATGGTAACAGTTCCTTTGGGCATAGTGGCACGATGTCCGTGAACGTTCATCACCCCTATATCTGCACCATTAGGCAGATGTTCATCGCCATATTCTTTCATCACATCAGATGTAAGATTTGTTAGAAGACTTTCGGGACGCCTGTAGTCCATAAGGCTTGCAGAAGTGCCGATAGGGATATTCATTTCGCTGTCTAACTGAGTTTTGTATGATAGCACCAATTTTTGAATGTGGGGGTTGGGTTTTGAATCGAAAGTTGAATCGATTTCAATTATTTCTCCCTGCATATCTACAATACGGTATTGTGGTTTGCATGAAAACAGAGATATCATTAATGCGACAAACCATATTAGTCTTATATTCATATGATTATAAATATTGTTGAGGTTCTGTTATTTTATCTTTCAAAAATACACCTTTTTATCTATAGTGTCAAGGTGTGAAAAAAAATAATAGCAAAATAGCTGTTAAATAAAGTTTTATGTATCAAATAAAAAAAATATTACTATCTTTGCATCCGCTTTGCGTAATCTCTGTCGGTGAACTTCCGTTATATTGCGCTTTAATCTGGTTAATTATTAACATAAAGCATTTAAAAAGATGGATTTAATGAAAGTGGCGGAAGAATCTTTTGCAGGTCAAAAGAAAGAATTCCCAAAATTTAAAAGTGGTGATACAATTACCGTAGCCTATCGTATTGTTGAAGGAAACAAAGAGAGAATTCAGCAGTATCGTGGTGTAGTTATTAAAATTGTAGGTACTGGCGATAACAAAAGATTTACTGTAAGAAAAATGTCGGATAACATTGGAGTTGAGCGTATTTTTCCAATTAACTCTCCCTTTATCGATAGTATAGTGGTAAACAGTGAAGGTAAAGTTAGAAGAACAAAACTTTATTATCTTCGCAGTAGACGTGGTAAAGCTGCACGTATTAAGAAAAAACTGTATTAATACTAAACAGTTAGAAGAAATAAATGCTCCGAATTATTCGGGGCTTTTTTTATGCCTAATATCAAGCTATATAATGAGAACTAAATCTCTCTTTGAAACTATCTTTGGAATGCTTAATTTTGATAGTCTAAAATGATTTACTGAA
>DUUR01000095.1 GCA_012841425.1 Bacteroidales bacterium
ACATTGCAAGGGCATTACTGATAATACAGATTAGGAATATGTATTTTGTCTCACTCCAAGTTTCTACTTTCATAAACCTGTTGATTATCATGATAAGCAGCAATAAGGTTAAAACTATTGCAATATGCGAAACAACTTTGGGGGCTTTTTCCCAAAAGTAACTCAACACAACTAATAACACTCCAAATATTGTTGGTATCAATGCCGTCACCGAAGCCGTGCCTGTGCTACCTGTAACTCCAAAATAGCCATAAAGGCCTGCAAATATTAATATAAGCCCATTGATAAAATTAACTGTTGATGGTTTCACCATGCAAGACACCATGCAAGACACCATGCATGATACCATGCAAGTCAAAAACGAAATAAAAGAACTGATTTTGATACTTTCAGGAGATATGACGAGGACAGAACTGCAAGAAAGGCTAAATCTAAGAAACAGAGATCATTTTAGAAGAATGTATATTAATGCTGCTTTAGATGAAGGTTGGATTGAACAAACAATGCCAGATAAACCAACAAGCAAATATCAGAAATACCGTCTTACAGAAAAGGGAAAGAAAGCGAAAGAGCAATTGAGAAAATGAAGAATATTCAGTTGTAAAGAATTAGTTTACAACTGAAAAATAGACTGGAAGAAAAGATAAAGAAAAGATGAAAAGAACATACTCAAGGCTAAATCAGTAATAAGCTATAGAAGAAATTCTTTCCACGAAACAACTCTACCCGCTTTTCGTTGTTGATTTTCTGAACCCCCGTAAACCAGTGTCTTTTCTAAATTATCATCTTTCATTAAATCTGAGAAATAATTTAAGCCTTTAAATAGATCGGGAATAATTGTTCCTGTAGCTTTAACCTCAACAATTTCGGTTTGTTGTGATTTTTCGAGAAGTAAATCAACTTCATTTCCGTGCGAGTCACGCCAAAACCACGGGTCTACATGCCTCATGCTCTTGTGATGTATCTGCTTCACATATTCGGATATTACCACATTTTCAAATAGCGCTCCTTTTATTGAGTGATTGTTTATTCTTGAGATATCATTTATTTTTAGATAAGCAGGATTTTAAAATTACACAACTATTATTTTAAATATACACAACCTAGATTTTAAATATACACAACTATTATTTTATAATTACACAGTTATCGCTCGTAATATCATCGAGTACACTTAGAAACTTGTTATGTTTTGCGAAAATAATTGAATATGCACTTGCCAAGAATTATGTGAATTTGATTATCTGATAGATAGCCTCACACGTTTATAACTTCTGCTAATATCTCCATAAACTATGCAATTATTTTGAGTATATTTGTCAAAGACATCGGACAGAAAATACATTCAAAAAACATGCAACCATTTGTACATCTACACGTTCACTCTCAATATTCGCTGCTGGATGGGCAGGCTAGTATAAAACGACTTATAGATAAGGCTCACGGCGACGGAATGAAGGCTATAGCGCTTACCGACCATGGTGCTATGTATGGCATTAAGGAGTTTCTAAATTATGCGTCGAAGAAAAATGCTCCTGTTAACGCTGAGATTAAAAAGATTAAAGCTGAGATTGCTGTACTGGAGAAGAATAGTGGGGAAAACGCAAGCGAGGCAAATGGCAGTGAAGCCTCAAAAGAAAAGATTAACAAACTACTTGAAAAGCTTACCGATACTAAGAAGAAACTGTTTAAACCTATTGTGGGTTGTGAGTGCTACCTTGCTCGTAGAGACAGGTTTCAGATGAATGACAAGGTTGATGGTAGTGGATGGCATTTAGTGGTATTGGCAAAAAACCTTACGGGATATAAGAACCTGATTAAGATTGTTTCGAAAAGTTGGACCGAAGGTTTTTATTATCGTCCACGTATAGATAAGGAATTACTTGAGAAGTATAGTGAGGGACTTATTGTTTCTTCGGCTTGTCTAGGTGGTGAGATTTCACGAAAGGTGGATAGTGGACAAATTAATGAGGCTGAGGAGGCTGTGCAATGGTATAAAAAGGTGTTTGGCGACGATTATTATATAGAATTGCAACGTCACAAAACTGATAGGCCAGACGCCGACCAAACTACCTACCCTATTCAAGAGAGGGTAAATAAGGAGCTTATTAAAATTGCTAATAAGTATGATGTTAAAATTATTGCTACTAATGATGTTCACTTTGTAAATGAAGAGGATGCTGATGCGCATGACCGACTTATTTGCTTGAGCACTGGTAGGGATTTTGATGATCCTAACAGAATGAGGTATTCTAAACAGGAGTGGCTGAAGACTACTGCTGAGATGAATAGGATTTTTGCTGATATCCCCGAAGCTATATCTAATACGCTTGAAGTGGCTGAGAAGGTGGAGTTCTACACTATCAACAACCCTCCGCTAATGCCTTTCTACCCTATAGATCCTGAATTTGCAACTGAAGAGCAGTATAGACAAAAGTATAGCGAGAAGGCTTTAATTGAGGAATTTGGTGAGGATACATTCCATCGGTTGGGCGACTATGATAAGGTGGTTCGAATAAAGCTGGAAGCTGATTTTCTTGCACATCTTACAATGATTGGTGCTAAAAAGAGATATGGTGATAACCTTAATAATGAAATAGTAGATCGACTGAATTTTGAGCTCGATACTATTAAAAACATGGGGTTCCCTGGCTATTTCCTTATTGTGCAGGATTTTATTAACGCAGCTAGAGAAATGGATGTGGCAGTTGGACCGGGAAGAGGATCGGCTGCCGGATCTGCCGTTGCTTATTGCCTAAGGATTACTGATATTGATCCGCTTAAATATAATCTTCTGTTTGAGCGTTTTCTTAACCCCGATCGTATATCGATGCCTGATATTGATATCGACTTTGATGATGAGGGACGTGGAAAAGTGTTGAGATGGGTAACCGAAAAGTATGGAAATGAAAAGGTGGCTCATATTATTACTTATGGCACCATGGCCACTAAGATGTCGATTAAGGATGTGGCACGTGTGCATAAGCTGCCTTTAGCTGAATCTAACAGACTTGCTAAGCTTGTTCCAGACAGAATACCAAATAAGAAATTGAATCTTGGTAATGCTATAGATTTTGTGCCTGAGCTAAAAGAAGCGGCAAACAGTAGCGACCCGCTTGTAAAGGATACACTTAGGTATGCGCAAATGCTTGAGGGCAACGTGAGGAGTACGGGCGTGCATGCCTGTGGTGTAATTATTGGTCAGAGCGACATTTCTGATGTTGTGCCAATTAGTACGGCTGAGGATAAAGAGACCAAAGAGAAGTTGCTGGTAACTCAGTTTGAGGGCTCTGTGATCGAGGAGACGGGATTGATTAAGATGGACTTTCTTGGACTCAAAACTCTTTCTATCATCAAAGATGCTGTTTTAAATATTGAAATAAATAGGGGCATAAAAATTGATATCGATGAAATCGATATGGAGGACGAGAAGACTTATCAGCTCTATTGTGATGGTCAGACTACTGGTACTTTTCAATTTGAGTCTGCAGGCATGCAAAAATACCTCAAAGAGCTAAAACCAAGTAAGTTTGAGGACTTAATTGCCATGAACGCTTTGTATAGACCTGGACCAATGGAGTATATTCCTGAGTTTATTAAGCGTAAGCATGGCGGAAAGGTAGAGTATGACCTTCCTATTATGGAGGAGTACTTGAGTGAAACATACGGAATTACGGTTTATCAAGAACAGGTGATGCTTCTATCACGACTACTTGCTGATTTCACCCGTGGCCAGTCTGACGAGCTTCGTAAGGCGATGGGGAAAAAGATGATTGATCAGATGATGTCGTTGAAAGAGAAATTCATCAGCGGTGGCAAGAAAAATGGTTATGAGGAAAAGATATTAAATAAAATTTGGGTAGACTGGGAGAAGTTTGCTTCATATGCTTTTAATAAGTCTCATGCTACCTGCTACTCGTGGATTGCATACCAAACTGCATGGCTTAAAGCCAATTACCCTTCTGAGTATATGGCTGCAGTTCTTTCTAATAATCTCAACAATATAACAGAGATTACAAAGTTTATGGACGAATGTAAGGCTATGGGAATAAATGTTTTATCTCCAGATGTTAATGAGTCTCTACTGAAGTTTTCTGTAAACAATGAGGGACATATTCGTTTTGGGCTGGGTGCAATAAAGAGTGTGGGACACGGTGCGGCAACCGACATTATTAATGAACGCTTAAAGAATGGCGATTATAAGGATATTTTTGATTTTATTGAAAGGGCTAACCTCTCTTCATGCAGCAGAAAAATAGTTGAGGCATTGTCCTTGGCGGGCGCTTTTGACACACTGCCTAATATAAAACGTGAACAGTTTTTTGCTAAGAACAGCAAAGATGAAGAATTCATAGAGACTCTATTACGTTATGGTAGTAAATTTCAGCAAGACAAACATGAGTCAATGAACTCACTGTTTGGTGAAGACACATCATTCCTCATTTCTCAACCTGAAATACCACAAGCATCTCGCTGGTCTGATCTGGAACGATTGAATAAGGAGCGCGACCTGATAGGAATCTATTTATCTGCACACCCACTAGATGATTATGAGTTTATACTCAGACACATATGTAGCGCAGACACGCTGAAGCTACAAGACTTGGATAGTTTGAATGGAAGGGATATTACTTTTGGAGGCATGGTTACTGCAGTGCGTGAAGGACAAACTAAAAGAGGCTCGCCGTATACGATTTTTAAAATTGAGGATTACATGGGGAGTTTTGAAATTGCTCTTTTTAGTGAGGATAGCATCAACTTCGGTAGATATGCACGAGCTGGACTTTCAATATACATTGAGGCAAGAGTGCAACCCAAAAGATATCGCCAAGAAGAGATGGAAGTGAAGATATCTACTATAAATTTGCTTTCTGATGTGAAAGATAAGCTGGTTTCAAAAATCACGCTTCAAATACCTATTGATGAATTAGATAACGCAAAGGTTACAGAATTATCTGCACTCACAAAAAACAATAAAGGAAATTCGTTGTTATATTTCAACATCTTAGGCAATGAGCCTCATATGAACTTAAAGCTGTTTTCTCGTTCTACTAAGATTCAGGTGAATAAGAAATTAATTGATTATTTAAATAACAACTTACAAATCGATTTCAAAATAAATTAACTATAAATAAAAGGAACAATATGGCATTACAAATTACAGACGCAACGGTTGATGAAGTGTTGCAATCAGACAAATTGGTTATAATAGATTTCTGGGCAGAGTGGTGTGGACCATGCAAAATGGTTGGACCAATTATTGAAGAAATTAGCGAAGATTATAAAGATAACGTTGTAGTTGGCAAGCTTGATGTGGACAATAACGACGAAACAACTTCTAAATATGGTATCAGAAATATACCTACTGTGTTATTCATAAAGAATGGTGAAGTAGTGGATAAGGTAGTAGGTGCAGGTCCGAAGAAAATGTTTACCGACAAAATAGATAAACTGATATAATATTTTCAGTTTTACTAAAAAACATAGGGGACTAAGTTACGTATGAACTTAGTCCCCTATCTATTTTACTATATCCCAAAGTGTATTAAAAGTAGACTTGACCCCTTAAAACTAGTTGAGTTTGACTATAATCTCTGGGAATTTAATACTCATCCTCGTTAAAGAAGAAATCCTCTTTACTAGGGTAATCGGGCCATATATCTTCTATAGATTCAAATACTTCTCCCTCTTCCTCAATCTCTTGAAGATTTTCGATTACCTCTAAAGGTGCGCCAGATCTTTGTGCAAAATCTATTAACTCATCTTTTGTAGCAGGCCAGGGAGCATCCTCTAACTTAGATGCCAATTCAAGTGTCCAATACATTGTATTTTCTTTAAATTATTATTCTAATTTTCCGCAAATGTATAAAATCTTTTTATATATCTCCTTGTTCCCAAAAGATTTCTTGTGAAGATTTGTTACTTTCGTGTCTTGCTAGTACAAAGAAGTAGTCTGAAAGACGGTTTAAGAAAATAAGCACTTCTTCAGAAACTGGGTACTTTTCTGCAACTTTATATACATTTCTTTCTGCACGACGAGATACGGTGCGACAAATATGCGCTCTTGAAGCAGCTTCATTTCCACCGGGTAGTACAAAACGATTTAAACGAGGCAAAGTGCTATCTATTACATCTATTTGTTTTTCAATACGTTCTATATCTTTAACAGTAATAATACTTGCTTCTTTTGGAGGCTTAACCTCTGTTTCGGTTGCGAGATATGAACCTACAGTAAATAGCTTGTGCTGCAAATATCTAAGAAAATCTTCGTGATCCTGTTCATCTATTTCGCAGTTTAGCAAACCTATATAGCTATTAAGCTCATCAATAGTGCCATAGGCCTCTAGGCGAATATGCGATTTGGAAACTCGCATTCCTCCAACTAATGCTGTAGTGCCCTTGTCTCCGGTTTTTGTATATATAATACTTTTTTTCATATATTTAAATCTTTAAACAAAATAGTGCTGTTTGTGATACGACTGCCTCAGAAATACTACCAAGGTGTTATTTGTATCAAACGTTGTAGTTACGCTTTCATGATTAACGATAAGTTGACAAAATTGTTTGCTGTGTTTTGTATTGATTGGATTTATTACCCAAAAGGTGTTCTCGTGACTTATATCTAGGAGCCATTCGATTGAGGGAATACTATCTTTATCTTCGTTTATATTAATAAAAATAGCGTCGTATCTTAGTTTTGATGTACTGATTCCAGAAATCGATTTATAGTTTATCTTAGAGGAAGGAGATTTTATATAAAATGTATTTAATCCGTTTTTTGGATTTACTTCTAGTATGTTTATTGCTTTAAAATGATTAACAAGACGGAAGGACAGGTGATTGAACTTCTTTGTTTTTTTTGACTCCCCTTTTGAATATGGAAAGCTTTCGGGAATATCGGTAAACGCGTAATAGCTGTATGGGCCATTCAGCACGTTTGTTATTATATCGAAAGCAAACGGTGAGTGAATACCGTGACCCTTCGATTGCTTCTTTCTA
>DUUR01000096.1 GCA_012841425.1 Bacteroidales bacterium
ACAAGAATAAATTATCTACTGGGAAATTTCTCTCTTCCAATACACGTAAAAGCTCTTGCCCAACGGCACCACTAATACCTACAATTGCTACATTCATAATGATTGAAATTAATGTTTTTGTTTTTTATAAGAGGGTTTCTCTTTCAATTTGATATCCTAACTCTCTTTTACATTGCAAATGTATAAAATAATTTATTTAATTGCTATCTTCTTAGTGAATTTACCAATTTTTATAATGTAGTATCCTTTAGGGAGTGATATGTGATATTCGTTTGTACCAGATTTAAGGCGACGGGTATATACTTTCGCACCCATAATATTATATATTTCTAGAATATTATCCGTCGGAAGGTTTTCAATAATAAGTCTGCTTTCTGTGAAAACTACTTTTAAACTATCTTGTAACATGGTTGAAGGAATGTGGTCTAATTGTTTTTCAGAACTATACACATAATCATTCCCATAAGAGATTAAACTCATTAATAGGATTGATAATGTAAGTATAGTACGAGGAATCATAATTCAAAGATTTTTCCCTCATTAGCAAGTTCTGTATCTGGAAATACAGCAATAGCTTCTTTTAACAAGAAACCCAATTCATTATACCTAGAAGAGTAATGCCCAATAACCAGTTTTTTTACATTCGCCTCCTTTGCTATCTCAGCTGCTTGTCGTGCAGTAGAGTGATATGTCTCTCTTGCTCTAAGGAGTTCGCTTTCTGCAAATGTAGCCTCATGGTACAGTAAATCCACATTAGATATATATGGTGTTATTTCAGGAGCGTAAGCAGTATCAGAACAATATGCGTATCTTTTAGCAGGATTTCCCCTATAAGTTAATAAATCGTTCTTTATAACCTCGCCATTTGGTTTTACGAAGTCGGCGCCATTCTTTATATCATAAATCTGTGTAAACGGAATTTGATGAAATTCAATCATCTCACGTTTTATGTGCCTAAGCGACTCCTTCTCCTCAAAGATAAATCCATTGGTGTCTATTCTGTGTTTCAGTGGAAACGAAGTAACTTTAATTGATTTGTTCTCAAGTATAACCTCCTCCTTATCAGGGTTCAATGGGATAATATTTACATTAAAGTTCAGGTGTCTTCCCATGTATGCAGTAAGAGGTGTAATCAAAAAGTCAATTTCTTTATGAGCATATATATTTAGGTCGTTTTTTCTACCCAAAAGGCTTAATGTAGAGATTAGCCCAGGCAACCCAAATATATGGTCGCCATGCAAATGAGAAATAAAAACTGAGTGAAGCTTACCAATTCTTGTTTTGAACTTTCTCATTTGTAATTGAGTGCCTTCACCACAATCTATCATAAATAACTTATCGTTTATATCAACAAGTTGCGAAGGTGGGTTATGTAGCGTGGTTGGCATAGCCGATCCACATCCAAGAATGGTTACCTCAAATTTAGTCATGCTATCTAATGCCAATCAATTTATGAATTTGCAGACTTAAAGCCCATGTTGGGTTTTCTTTAACTAAAGAGATGCAATAATCAACATTTTCCTGAATAATTACACTATCGTCAAAAATGGGACTTAGTAAATATCTTTCAGTCTTAGGCAAAACTGATATATCTGGAAGAGGGTCACCTTTCATAATTGGAAAACGCAACTCATCCACTTCAGGAATCAGCTCCTTTACTTTCTCGAAGTTTTGCTTCGGACTGCATGTTATATAGTCTATGCCATTAGGCACTCTTTTTGTTCCATTTGTCTCAATAGCCTGCAAATATCCTCTATCCTTAAACAGAGCTACAATCTTATCATTAAGCTGCAAAGTAGGCTCACCCCCAGTCCAAATAATCCATTTGCATTCAAACTTATCTATAACATTAAACACCTCATCAGTTGTCATCTTTACACCGTGCTCAAAATCTGTATCGCAAAAGCTGCATGCAAGATTACATTTGGCAAGTCTTATAAAAATAGATGCTTGTCCAGTTCTACCCCCTTCACCCTGAAGCGAGTAGAATATCTCATTTACATTTAGGTTCATATATAGCCGATGTTTTTGGTGTTTCACTTACTTCAACTGCATACAACTCTGGCAATTGAGGTTTAAACTCATCGTATAGCATTTTAGCTATATTTTCTGCCGATGAGTTCAAAGGAGCCATAATATCGTTTAAATTTCTGTGATCCAGTTTATTGTCAATGTATTCCTTCACTATTTTTAGCTCATTGTAATCTCTAACAAAGCCCTGATGGTTCAGCTCCTCAGCACATAAATGAACTGTTACAACATAGTTATGCCCATGCAGTCTGCTGCAGGGGTGATCATCTGACAGTCCAAATAATGAGTGAGCGGCCGAAAAAGCAAATTCTTTACTTATTTTATACATAGAATTAAGAAGTTATCAGAACCGATTGAATTTATTTCAATTCTAACCAAGTTCTGAGTGGATAATGATCCGAATATTTTATCTTATCAACCTTAGACCTATATGCCTCAATATTTTTGCTATGCATAATATAGTCGATACGAAAATGAAACAGATCTTCATTATACGTGATACCAGGACCAAATGCTGTTGAAATATAAGCATCTTCCATCCCTTTCTTCATTTGGTAGTAAGCATATGAAATAGGAGTGTCGTTAAAATCACCGCAAATAATTGTTCCTTGAGTACCCTGTGTTTCTAAAAATTGTTTAACCTTTTTTACTTGATTAGCTCTTGCGCGATAAGCACTGCCTAATCTGTTGCGAATGTTTGTCGTAACTGTTTCCAGTTTAATAGAGTCTGAGTTCTGAATAAAATCACTATAAAGTTTTTTATCTTCTGCTCTTATACTGTTTGATTCTAAATGCACATTTGCTACGCTGTATTTTTTGCCATTAATATTAATGGTATAAACAGCTGCACCATTGTACGACGATTCAAACACAACTTCATGAGTCTCTTCAATTGGATATTTAGAGAAACATGCCAAGCCGAAGATATGATATTTTCCCGAAGATTCCAAACCAGTTACAGATCTATAAGGGTATTTATTTAGGATTCTGTTAACGTCTTTTTGAGAGAAAATAGATTGTCCTGTTTTGCTCACAAAGTACTCTTGCAAGCAAACAATATCTGCATCTGTTGTTGCTATATATTCAAGCATAGGATGATCTACTGCGTCTTTATTTCTTTCACCTATAAACCCCTGAACATTATATGTTAGTATTTTAATTGCACTTTGTGGAGGTTTTGGTGAGTTAAGATTAACCGGGAAAAATGTTGTAATAGGCTTGTAGCATAAAACTATGGCAATAAGACAAATAGCAAACTGCTTCCACTTCGAGAAGAATGCCCAAAATAATAAGTACGCTATATTAAGAAAAAAGATAGCAGCAAATCCAAGTCCAATATATGAAAACAGATTTGTTTTAAGAGTTGATACATTCCATGATAAGAACGAACAGAAAAGTAAAATTATTGCCACAATATTTGTGGCAAATATAATCCAGGTAATAAACCTTCTTAGTCCCCCTCTATTATTTTTTGCTGGCATCAAAGAGTTTCCTTTTTTCTTCTGACGATAAACCGCTGTAGCCCGACTTTTTCAACTTATCCAGAATTGCATCAATCTCTTCTGCTTCAGAATGTTTTCTTTCATTATATTCCCAATCCGTTTCCGTGCGGGAATAAGTCACTTTCATCTTAGCTTTCTTTTTTCTTGGCTTAAATAAAGTAACAAACCAATCTATAACTTTACTCATCCATTTAGTAATGTCTCGTCCGTTATGATACTGAGATGCAAACAAATATCCCAATAAAGCACCCCCTATATGAGCCACATGCCCTCCAGGGTTAACTGGGCTTCCAAGAGATAGAAAATCGAGGATGAAAGCAAAAATCGCTATATAAACAATTTTAATCTCACCAATAAATAGTAGTCGCAATTTTAAGTCGGGTTTATAAAATGCAGCACCCATTACAATTGCCATTACAGCTGCCGAGGCACCAATCATCCAACCCCTATCCATTCCAAGATAATAAGGTATTGTATTAAATGCAATAATATATAGTATAGCCCCAGCTAGTCCTCCCAGTACATACAAGCTACCAAGCGTTCTCCCTGTAAAATACTGTAGAAATATTTTACCAAACCAATAAAGCCACAACATATTAAAAAGAATATGCAAAAACCCTTCATGTACAAACATGTACGTAACCAGAGTCCAAATTCTATTTATTAATAAAGGAATATAAGAAGGAACTCCAAGTAGAGTTATCAGGTCAAGTGAGTAAATATTGAAGAGTATAAAAATAACACCAATAACCTTTAATACTACAAATACCGATACATTTATGATTATGAGTCGGGTTAGCACACTGCCACTCTTGTATGTTGTTTTTACTCTATCAATAAAATCTCCCATGGCTCCTATCTTTTTTTCTCCAATATAGTATCATGAATATACCAAACATCATGCCTCCTAAATGAGCAAAATGAGCAACATTATCTCCTGTTCTATTGGCAACACCAAAAACCAGTTCTAATAATCCATAGCCAATAACAAACCACTTAGCTTTAATTGGAAATGGAAATGGTATTATAAATAGTTGAGCATTGGGAAACAGCATGCCAAATGCTAATAGTATACCAAACACCGAACCAGAAGCACCTATAGTAATACTATTTACCATAGAAAACAGCTCGGGTGGTAATTCTGCACTTATACGTATGTACAT
>DUUR01000097.1 GCA_012841425.1 Bacteroidales bacterium
ACCTTATTATATCTGCCATCATCCATACGTTTCATGGAGTGCATAATTCTTCGCTGCACAGGTTTTAGTCCATCAGAAATATGAGGGACAGCACGCTCTAATATAACATACGATGCATAATCAAGAAACCAAGTCTGATACATCTTAGATAGATTGAGCGTAGTATCTTCTCCAAGTCTTACTGGCACTCTGGATACAGAACCTACACCAGAAGAAAAACTAGTTACCTGCTCTTCCTCCTGAATATTTTCGTTTTTATTTTCTAATTCGTTGTCGTTTTTCTGCTTAGATGACATATATATGTTTAATAACACGTAGCCTCACCGCCTAAACCAAATGACAGTGTGCAACGTTATAAAGAATAAAAGTTATCGATTTAAACAATTCTGATTAATAATCACGTTCAATTAGTGCAATTACAAGCTTATAAAATCGTTCCAAAGATATACAAAATGGGGCAAAACTCAAAATAGTTTCCCTTCAAGGATTAATATTCGAAATATTATTTATTTTTGTAAAAGTTCATATTTAAAAACCAAAAAAAGATATATACAACTATGAAAAAATTGAGTTATCTTCTTGTAGTACTACTCTTAACATCTTGTGGCAGTGTGCCTTTTACAGGAAGGAGACAACTACAGCTTGTGTCTAATGACGAAGTAATAGCATTAAGTTTACAACAATATCAAGAATTTATGCGTGGCGCTCCAGTAGAAAGAGGAACAGAAGATGCTAAAATGGTAGCCCGTGTAGGCAATCGTATTGCTAAAGCAGTGGAAACTTTTTATAAAAGCAACGGTTATGAAGCGGCGCTATCAAACTATGCATGGGAATTCAATCTAGTAGCAGATAAAAGTGTGAATGCTTTTGCAATGCCAGGTGGCAAAGTTGTTGTTTACTCAGGTTTACTTCCGGTAACACAAACAGAAGAGGCACTAGCAGTGGTGATAGGACACGAAATAGCGCATGTGATAGCCCAACACTCAAACGAGAGAATTAGCCAACAGGTGGCATTACAATATGGCGGTGCTATAGCGGGAGGTTTGCTGGGCAATTCTGAGATTGCACAACAAATTGGGGGTACCGTTTTTGGACTTGGAGCTCAATATGGCGTTATGATGCCATATGCTCGTAAACAAGAGTTAGAATCTGACGAAATTGGAGTAATTATAATGGCAATTGCCGGTTATGATCCACGTGTAGCTATTCCATTTTGGCAAAGGATGGCCCAAGCTTCATCTGGTTCACAAGTACCTGAAGTTTTAAGTACACACCCTGCCGATACTAGAAGGATAGAAAGATTAAATGCAATTATGCCCACTGCTTTACAATATTACAAAGGTTCGGGTGTGCAAAATACAACAACCAAACCTATTAAAACTAAAGCCAAAGTTCCCGTGGAAAATAAAGATGTAAGGACTTCAGAAGAGTGGTCCTTTTAAAACATAAATGATAGTATCTAATTTAGCCCCTTAATCGATTTAAAGATTGAACTAAAGCCTCGTCAGCACCTATTTTCCTAATCGCAAGAATAGTGAGAATAATGCTGATGATAGGCATTATAATACCAAAACCAACTTTACTGAACTCTAAACTTTCTACCGGATAAACTTTATAAATTATAAATCCAAAATACAGATAGAAGCCAACCATCAAAACGATATTGAAGATTGATAATCTAATTTGCAAAAGTCTGTTCTTATAAAGAAAAATAGTTATCAGTGCTACTATCGAGCTCAATAATCCAATAACAAACAAGCCCCACGTAGAATCAGTTAGTTCACCATTAAAATATATCCCCGTTGCTTCAAACACAACTATTTCAGAATTGAAGAAGAAAGTAGCTAATGGCAATACAACAGAAATCAGCATAGCAGCTGCAACAAGAATCAAATATACCGATTGTATTCTTTGTAGCATAAATTAAAACAAGTCTTTTTCCTTAGCAGGATTACGATAATAAACCTCCCCCTCTTTCCATTCTTCAACTGCAATTAGTGAAGGCTTAGGCAGTTTTTCATAGAAACGAGATATTTCAATCTGTTCATGGTTCTCAAAAACCTCCTCTAGATTATCACTATATGAAGCAAATTCCTGAAGCTTAGAATCTAGATCCTGTTTCATATCTATACTAATTTGGTTAGCTCTTTTACTAATCACTCTCACCATTTCATACACATTTCCAACGGGCTCCGATATTTTCATAACATCACGTGTTTCGGTGTTGGAGCTTGCGGCAAGTTTTCTATAATCCATTATATTTATATAAGTTAGTTGTTTTTTAAATTGTAGGCAACTGTTCAATTTTTGTTAGTGCCTCTTTATAATACTTCTCAGCTTCCGAGAGAAATTTACCTTCAGGAAAGGTATTTGTGTAATTAAAATACTCATCAACTACCATACGGTATCTCTCTGGCTGCGTTTTCAATGTACTTCTTTGAGCAAATTCATATCGTGCACGTAAAATAGTAATCTGATAATCTTCCATATGAATTGAATATGGATAGATTTTCATTGCTTCACGTGCAGTTGTAACAGCGGCCTCATAATTGTTTCCCTTGTAATTGCCAAGGTTTAAATATAGCTGAGCTGCCAGTAAATCTTTATATGCTAACTTCTCCTGCAATTCAAACATATAGTTGCGAGCTTGTTCTGCACGCTCTGTTTGCGGATATTTCTCAATATACTTCTGAAATTCAGCAATTGCAGTATAAGTTTTCGATTGATCAAGTTTAGGGTCAGGAGAATCCAAATACATTCCGTAGGCCGAATAAAAGAGTGCTGGTTCGGCATACTCGCCTCTTTGGTATGTATTATAATAAGTAGTAAACACCTCTGTAGCCGAAATATAGTCTCTCGAGTTATAGTGGCTTTGTGCTAGAAGGTAAAGTGATTCTTCTGCATCTGCAGTACCTTTCATAAAAGGTACTAGTTCTTCAAGCAATGTAATACTCCGACTGTACTTACCCTCTTCAAAGTATTTTTTTGCATAACTATACTTCAAATCTCTGTCGGTACTTTTTAATATTTTGTTGTATTCACCACAAGAGCCTAATGTCAGCGCTAACAACAAAAAAAACATTATATTTTTTCTCATCTCGATACAAGTCGGTTTAAGTGTGCAAATTTAGGTAAACTTTCTCATTTATAGGTCCTGAAACCTATTTTTATTCTATTTTAGTATTCTTTGAAACAAATTCCAGTACATTATCTACATATTTACGATTGTTTGATAGCTTAGGAACTTTGTTTTGTCCACCTATTTTTTCCTTTTGCTTCATCCATCCATAAAACGAACCCTTCTCAAGTGACTTAACAATAGGGAGGTCTAAAGACAGGTTATAAGAACGTTTTGCTTCGTAATCCGAATTATGTCGCTTCAAGCTTTCATCAAGAGCATGTGTAAACATATCTAAATCGCTTGGAGCTGTATCAAACTCAATCAACCATTCATGCGCCCCATTATGATTTTCTCCAAAATAAATCGGAGCAGCCGTATACTCCGTTACCTTAGCTCCTGTTTCAATACAAGCTTCCTCAATTGCTCTATCTGCATTCTCTACAATAAGTTCCTCTCCAAATGCATTAATAAATTGCTTTGTTCTTCCTGTCAATCTAAAAAGATATGGATCTGTAGAGGTAAACATTACTGTATCACCCAACTTATAGCGCCAAAGACCACCACTAGTAGTTATTACAACTGCATACTGTTTTCCTAACTCCACACCTTCTAAAGGAATGGTTTTTGGTTGTTCTTTATCCCATTCTTCTACAGGCAAGAACTCATAATATACCTCATTATCGAGCAGTAGCAGCATATCTTTAGAATCAGGAGTGAATTGCACCCCAAAAAATCCTTCAGATGCATTATAAGTTTCCCAATATCTCATACTATCTAAGCGTATGATTTTCTCATATTGCTCACTAAAAGGAGTAAAGCTTACTCCTCCATGAAAGAACACTTCAATCTGAGGCCAAATTTCTGGTATAGTTTTACCTGTATCCTCAACAATCTTTTTTAGAAGAACCAACATCCATGAAGGCACTCCCAGCAGAGCACGTATATCTG
>DUUR01000098.1 GCA_012841425.1 Bacteroidales bacterium
GACTATCGAAGCTTCGATACATCTGAAAAGAAAGAGGCTTATATAGATCAGATGTTTAAGATGAATGGGGTGACTCAGTCGCAATGGGACACATCTTTGTCGTGGTACTCAGATAGGATCGACCTCTATTTGAGAATGAATGATTCGGTTAAATCAAGACTTAAGCGTGCACAGTCTACTCTTGAGGCTGAGATAGCACAGGCTAATATTCAGCAGAGTGGTATGCATGAAGCTGTTTATTCTGCTTCATATATTCCAAAGAACTTTTCTTTCGTATCTCTTGATATAAAAAGAGATAGATTGAGGTTTAAATTAGATTCAACTGAGATATCAGAAAATCTTACGGATAGCATCTTCTCTTTCGATTATAGTGTTCTAGGATTTAAACCTTCATCTGTTTATAGCCTTTCATCTTTAGTTACGCTGGTATATTCAGATACAGTAATCTACAATCCACAGGAAATTACAGAAAACATAACATACAGTACATCAATTGCAAAATACATTAACAGTGATACACTAAAACAAATATTTGGATATATTCAATTGGAAAACCCAACAGATATAAATCCTAATATACAGTTATATAACATATCTATGGGTGATAAATAAAAAAGTTATCAGTAATAGACCCTTTAAATAAGTTAGTACGTTTGTAAATATAATGAGATCTAATATAATTTTTTAATAGTTAACAATTATAACTAAAATCAAATGGAAAAAAAGAGAGTTTACACTTTTGGAAACGGAGCAGCTGAAGGTCGCGCAGATATGAGAAACCTTTTAGGTGGTAAAGGTGCTAATCTTGCGGAGATGAATTTAATTGGAGTGCCTGTTCCTCCAGGTTTTACTATTACAACTGAAGTGTGCACAGAATATAACAAGCTTGGAAAAGACTATGTTATAAATGTATTAAAGGATGAGGTTGAGAATGCTATAGCTCAAATTGAGGATCTTACGGGTACTAAGTTTGGAGATAAAGAAAATCCTTGTTTAGTGTCTGTTCGCTCGGGTTCAAGAGTTTCTATGCCAGGTATGATGGATACGGTTTTGAACCTTGGATTGAATGATGATGCAGTTAAAGGTATTGCTGAAAAATCTGGCAACGAACGTTTCGCTTGGGATTCATACAGACGCTTTGTGCAGATGTATGGTGATGTTGTTTTGGGTATGAAGCCACAAAGCAAAGATGATATTGATCCTTTTGAAGAGATAATGGAAGAGATGAAGGCTTCAAAAGGAATTGAACTAGATAATGAGTTTACAACAGAAGACCTTAAAGAGCTGGTAAATAAGTTTAAAGCAGCAGTTAAAGAAAATACAGGTAAAGATTTTCCTGTAAACCCTTGGGATCAGTTGTGGGGAGCCGTATGTGCTGTGTTTGACAGTTGGATGAACGAAAGAGCTGCTCTTTATAGAAAGATGAATAATTTCTCAGATGAGTGGGGAACTGCAGTTAATGTTCAGGCAATGGTTTATGGTAACATGGGTAAAACATCTGGTACTGGTGTAGCATTTACACGTGACTCTGCTACTGGAGAGAATATTTTCAATGGTGAGTACCTGATTGATGCACAGGGAGAAGATGTTGTTTCGGGTGTGCGCACTCCACAGGAGATTACTATTGAAGGCTCACGCAGATGGGCAAAATTACAAGGTGTTTCTGAGGAGGTGAGAAAAATGAAATATCCTTCTCTAGAAGAGGTGCTGCCTACATGTGCGCAGGATTTAATTGAGGTTCAGCAAAAACTGGAAGATTATTTTAAAGATATGCAGGACTTGGAATTTACTATTCAGGATGGTAAATTATGGATACTGCAAACTCGTAGTGGAAAACGTACGGGTGCCGCGATGATTAAAATTGCAATTGATCTATTTCATGAGGGGCAAATCGATGAAAAAACACTTCTTAAGCGTTGCGATGCTGAGAAGCTAGATGAGCTTTTGCACCCTGTGTTTGACACAAAAGCATTAGCTAATGCTAAGCCTGTGACTCACGGACTACCAGCATCTCCAGGTGCTTCGGCAGGACAAGTTGTTTTTCATGCTGATGATGCTGAGAATTGGGCAAAAGAAGGCAAGGATGTGATTTTATGCCGTATAGAAACATCTCCTGAAGATTTACGTGGTATGTCGTCTGCAAGAGGTATTTTAACTGCCCGTGGAGGTATGACGTCTCACGCTGCTGTAGTTGCTCGTGGAATGGGTAAATGTTGTGTCTCTGCAGCAAATGATATGGTAATTGACTATAAAGCTCGCACTGTAACTATTAAAGGTAAGGTGTTTAATGAGGGCGATTGGCTTTCACTTGACGGGTCAACTGGATATGTTTACGAAGGAAAAATTGATACTCAGGATGCTGAAATAGATGATAATTTCA
>DUUR01000099.1 GCA_012841425.1 Bacteroidales bacterium
GATAGAGTGGGTGAGGACACCACCTTTGGCAAAATTATTGAGCTTGTTGAGGAGGCTCAAGATTCTAAGTCAGAGGCAGAGAGGTTTATAGATAGGTTTTCAAAATACTATACCCCGATAGTACTTCTGTTGGCATTTGCTGTGTGGATATTTACACAGAATGTTGAGCTTGCTATAACAATATTAGTGCTTGGTTGCCCCGGAGCTTTAGTTATAGGTGTGCCTGTATCTAATGTGGCGGGTATTGGCAATGGAGCTAAAAATGGAGTGTTGCTTAAAGGAAGTGAGGTTATCACCGATTTTAGTAAGGTGCATACAATGGTATTTGACAAAACGGGTACATTAACAATTGGAAATCCGTCTGTTTCTGAAACAATTTACTACAATGATAATAATAGTGATGAGGTATTGGGCTATTTGTCAAGTATAGAAAGGGAGTCGAGCCATCCACTTGCAAAGGCGGTTATTGAAGAGATAGGAGATACAACTATTTCAGTTGTAGAGAATACAGAGGTTGTAAAAGGTGGAGGTATTGTAGCTTATGTTAATGGCAACAGAATGGCCATTGGTAATGTTGCTTTAATGGAGAATGAGAATGTTGAGTTGAGCGATAAAGCTTTGAAAGACATTGAGCGGTTGAGTAGCGCGGGCAACTCGCTAGTGCTAACTGCAATGAATGGTGAGTTGCAGCTATTAATGGGTGTGCGCGATCAGATACGACCAGGTGTGAGGGAAGATCTTTTGAGATTAAAGAGGATGGGTGTTAAGGACTTAGTTATGCTTTCGGGCGATAACCAGGGCACAGTTGATGTTGTAGGCAAAGAGATTGGTTTGACAAAAGCTTTTGGTAATATGCTACCCGAGGATAAATCGGCTTATATTAAAAAGTTAAAAGACGAAGGCAAGATTGTTGCTTTTGTTGGTGATGGGGTTAACGATAGTCCATCTCTTGCCCTTGCCGATATTGGGATAGCTATGGGTAGTGGCACAGATGTAGCAATTGAAACATCGAGCGTTGTGCTCATGAATTCAGATTTTGGGCATCTCACACATGCATTGGGATTGACAAAAGCAACGGCAAGAAATATGAAACAGAATGTTGTAATTGCAGTTGGGGTAGTTCTTGTTTTATTTGCAGGTTTGCTCTTTAGTAAATGGGTTAATATGTCTGTTGGAATGCTGGTTCACGAGCTTAGTATACTTGTGGTAATCTTAAATGGAATGAGGTTATTGCGCTATAAAACAAGAAGGTAGGTTAGTTTTATTGAAAATAAACCGAGTGTCTCCCAAGTGACAGTTTAGTAAATCTTTTAAGGGTATATTTGTAATACAAAATTAATAATAACAACAAATAAAATATAGGAAAATTAATTATGAAAACAGTAACAATTCAATTAGAAGCACTTACGTGCCCATCGTGTATTCAAAAAATAGAAGGGGCAATGAAAAAGATAGATGGTGTTGATAGGGATACAGTTAAGGTTATGTTCAATGCTAGTAGAGTAAAAGCCAATTTTGAAAGTGATAAAACTACGCTTGAAGAGATTGAGAAGACCATCACCAGAATGGGATACACAGTAGAGAAGTCGAAAGTAAAAGCTGCTTAATGCATTAGTTTGATCTTCTAAGTATGAGTTATCAAACTGTCACTCTTTATTGGGTGGCAGTTTTTTATGTGCTCAATTTTTGTTATTTTTGCAATGGACTTTCCACCAACTAGGTTATTACTACTGCTAGGTTTTGAAACCCGTTATAGCATTAATGCATATTTATGAAGAAAGAAAATTTAGGTTTACGTATCCTACTATTAGTAGTAGGAATTTATATTGTAGGACTTGGTGTAGCATTGTCTATAAGATCTGATTTAGGTACAAGCCCAATTTCTTCAATGCCTTATGTCTTAAATCTTATGATGCCAAATTTATCAGTTGGGACTTTTGTTATAATCATAAACTCATTAATGGTTATGACTCAAGTTGTAATACTGAAAAGAAAAACTGGCTATGAGCAGTTAGTACAGTTGCCATTAACATTGCTTTTTGGTCTCTTTATTGATGTTAACCTCCATCTAACAAGTTCACTTATTTTTGATAATTATTTGTGGCAGCTGCTCACCGTAATACTCAGTTGTTTTGTAATGGCGTTTGGTATATTTCTAGAATTAAAGGCCGATGTGGGTTTACTTCCAGCAGAAGGTTTATCACTAGTAATTTCTGAAACCTATAACAAGAACTTTGGAAAGACCAAAGTGTCTATCGACTCTGTATTTGTGATAGTCTCAATTATTCTGGGTTTAAGCTTTATAGGTAGGTTGGCAGGAGTGCGTGAAGGCACAATTTTAGCAGCACTGTTTGTGGGAACTATTGCCAACTATTTTCATAAGAATATAACATTTGTTGATAAACTATTGCCTGTCAAAAAAGCAGTTGAATACATAGCGCAGCCATACATGACTACAGAAAATTTTGTTATTACAATTTCACGGCAATACGGAAGTGGGGGGCATGCTGTTGGCGAAGCTATTGCTAACAAGCTGGGAATAGCTTTTTATGATAGTAAACTAATTGATCTTACTGCAATAGCAAGCGGATATACTCCAGAGTATGTAGAGAAGCATGAGCAGAGATTGCCTAATGGACTTCTTGATAAATTGTACAACAATAATTATGCATATGCCAATGAAGCTATTCCGCCTAACGATAAACTTTTTATTGCACAAACAGGAGTTATACGCAATATTGCAGCTCACGAGTCGTGTGTAATTGTTGGACGATCGGCAAACTTTATTCTTAAAGGTCATAAGAATTGCTTCAATGTTTTTGTACATGCAAATAATGAGTTTCGCAAAAAAAGAGTTGTTCAAAATTATATGCAAAACCCCAATGATGCAGAAAGGGTTATGGCCAAAAAAGATAAAGAGCGAGACGATTACAGTAAGCACTACACTGGAAAGGACTGGGACGATCTTAATACTTATGATATGACTGTTGACACTTCTTTATTTGGTATAGAGGGTACTGCAGATATGATAATTGAAGGGAGCAAGGTCCGAATTAAGTAGTTGTGATATTATTACAGTGATATATCTACGAAAATGATATATAAATATATGCAAAAGTAGCAAAGTGTTATAAAAGCGATTATCTTTGCGGGCTTTAAGTTTGTTGTTTGGTTAAAATATATTTCAATAAATTCAAAAACTATTTATATAGCTAAATGTTATATACACGATTGTAATTCACAGCTTACTAGTATTAAACTGTTCAAAATAGACAGATAAATGATTCAAAAAGATTTACCTGAGGTGCTCCGTGATTTTAATCCATTAGAAGATAAGGTGTTGCGTGTTATCGATAATGATGGGCATGTTGTTAATAAAAAAATGATGCCCTCGTTAGATGACGAAACTATTATAGACGCTTATAAAAAAATGCTATATGAGAGGGTTGCCGATGAAATGGCTATCTCATACCAGCGGCAGGGCAGGATGTATACATATACTCCTAATCTGGGGCAGGAGGCCATTCATATAGCAGCAGGTTTGAATATACGAGAGCAAGATTGGCTTGTTCCAGCTTTTCGCGAAATGGGTGTTCTCCTTGCAAAAGGTGTTACTATGAAAGAGATGTTTCTCTTTTACTTAGGTAATGAGCATGGTGGCAGCTTTAAGAATGCTAACAATACTTTGCCCATAGCTATTTCTATTGGCACGCAATTTCATCATGCTACAGGAATTGGATATTCTATAAAACAGCAAAAAAAGAACGAGGCTGTTTACACATTCATTGGTGATGGAGGTACATCGGAAGGAGATTTTAGTGAATCACTTAATTTTGCAGGTGTATGGCAGGTGCCTGTGATATTTACAATTCAGAATAACCAGTATGCTATATCTGTTCCAGTTGAGTCACAGACTAAGTCGATAAACCTTGCTGTAAAATCGGTAGCCTTTGGGATTCCTGGAATTAAGGTTGATGGAAACGATTTCTTTGCTATGTATCTTGCATATAAGTTAGCAGCTGAACATGCTCTTAGTGGAAAGGGCCCAGTGCTAATTGAAGCTTTTACATACAGACTTGGTGCTCATACTACATCCGACGATCCTTCTAAGTATAGAAAGAAAGAGGAGGAGGAAGAGTGGGCTTTGGTTGATCCTTTACTTCGTTTAGAGAAATATATGAGAAGTAATAATATTTGGAATTTAGATGTTGAAGCATTGCGTGAAGAGTATAAAAAAGAAATTGATGCTCAGTTTGTAGATGCAGAGAAGAATAAAGCATACCCAATTGATGATATATTCAACTATATGTATAGCGATATGCCACAAGAACTTTTGAGACAAAAAGCCGAATATGAACAATTTTTAAGCTGGAAGGAGAATAAGAAATGAGTGTAATGACAATGGTGAAGGCGATTAACAATGCGCTGGATATCAAGCTTAATGAGGATAAAAGTATAGTTGTATACGGTGAGGATGTTGGGGTTGAAGGCGGTGTATTTCGTGTAACTGAAGGTTTGCAGAAAAAATATGGTGTAGAGAGAGTATTTGACTCTCCACTGGCCGAATCGGGAATTGTGGGTACTGCATTGGGTATGGCTGTTTCGGGACTAAGACCAATTGTTGAGCTGCAATTTGATGGTTTTACTTATCCTGCATTTAATCAGATAGCCTCTAATGTGTCGAGAATGCAAAATAGATCGAGAGGAAAGTTTACGGTTCCAATGGTAATTCGTTTTCCCTATGGAGGTGGAGTTAATGCTCTGGAGCATCACTCTGATAGCCCCGAGTCTCTTTTTGCACACTTGCCTGGATTAAAAGTTGTTGTGCCTTCAACGCCTTATGATGCAAAAGGCATGTTGATATCTGCAATTGAGAGCGAAGATCCTATAATATTTATGGAGCCTAAACGTATATATAGGGCTATAAAACAAGAGGTTTCGGAAGAAAAGTTTACATTGCCACTTAGTAAGGCAAAAATAGTAAAGGAGGGTAGCGACGTTACAGTTGTAGCTTTTGGGGCAATGGTAAGGGAGTGTCAGAAAGCAATTGAAATTGCTAATGAAGCAGGTATTTCTGTTGAGTTGATCGACTTAAGGAGTATTTATCCTATTGATAGAGAGACTGTAGGTAGATCGATAAGAAAAACAGGTAGACTGGTAGCTGTTGCAGAAGCTCATGAATCATTTAGTATTGGTTCTGAGTTAGTTACTATTGCAAATGAAGAAGCATTTTTATCGCTAGAGTCTCCTCCACGAAGAGTAATGGGCTACGATACAGTTGTTCCATTGGCTCAGGGTGAGAAGTATTATATTATTTCTCCCGAGCGCATCTTTTATGAAATAGAAAAATCTTTTAGATATTAGTATTTGTTATAACTTAAAATCTATCTAAAAAAATAACCGTATGAAGTTTATATTTAATTTTCCAGATTTGGGAGAGGGCCTTGAGGAAGGTACCGTTTTGGAGTGGTATGTGAAGGAGGGACAAGAGGTTAAAGTTGGCGATTCTCTTGTGCAAATGGAGACAGACAAAGTGGTTGCAGATATCCCCTCTCCAAAGGATGGAATAATACTTAAAACACACGGAGAGGTTGGCGATATTATTAAAGTTGGCACTCCTCTTGTTGATATTCAGATTGAAGGTAGTGAAATAAGCGCAGATAGCAGTGAGTCAAAAGAAAGTGTAGTCTCTGAAGAGGAGAGAATTGAAAAAGATGTTGACAGCGGACAGGTTGACAAAACTGTAACAGAACCTATTACTGAGTCTGATGAAGATGCAGGTGCCGTAGTAGGTACTATGGAAGTTGCGGCAAAGAATGCCATTATGCCCGAGAGCAATGAGGCTGAAGAATATTCAAAAGATACAAGTGAAGCTCCACGTAAAGCTCTGGCAACACCCGTAGCACGTGCAATGGCCAAACAACTAGGAATAGATATAAATAAGGTCGAAGGCAGCGGTCCCTCTGGTAGGGTTAAGAAATCTGATATAAGAGAATTTAAAGTTAACGCCGAGCAGGGTTACATTTCAACTCCAAATATAAGAATAGATGATAATAAGGGAGATGAAACTTATGTGCCACTTACACAAATAAGGAAAGCAATTGCCAAGAACATGCTTCAATCTATACATAACACCGCGCAGATGTCGGTTTTTGAAGAGGTTGATATTTATGAACTGATGCAGGTAAGAGGTAGATACAAGCAGCGATTTGCAAACAAAGATGTTAATCTCACTTATCTTTCATTTATAGTAAAAGCAGTAGCACAAGCTTTAAAACATCACAGACAGTTAAATTCTCAGATTGATATCGAAAATAACAGGATGATATATCGAAATCGTTATCATATTGGTGTTGCAGTTGATACTCCCGATGGTTTGATGGTTCCTGTTATTCGTGATGCAGACAAGCTAACAATTTTTCAGATTGCCAAACAAATTGCAGAATTGGCAAATAAAGCTAGAAACAGAAAGCTGTCACTTGATGAAATGAAGGGTGGATCTTTTAGTATCACTAGTTTTGGCTCAATTGGTGGAATATTTGCAACTCCAGTATTAAATTATCCACAGGCAGGTATATTAGGGATAGGACGAATCCTTAAAACACCTGTGGTAAGAGAAGAGGAGATTGTAATAGGCCATGTAATGCCACTCTCACTAACAGTTGATCATAGAATTGTAGATGGTGGCGAGGCAACTAGATTTATTTATAAGGTGATGGAATATCTAGCAGATCCTATTTCTTTTTTAATGGAAGAGGAGTAGTTAATTTTCAATTTTAATAAACTTTTGGTGATATTTAGTTCAAAGATTCTGCTATGACTGTTCATTTCTCTATGATAATATTATCTTTGTCAATTCTTAAATGAAAAAATATTAACATCTGTAAGAGAGTCAGACAAAAAGAATAGTTAAATGCCAAATACTGTGCCGGCCAACAAAGGTTTTATACGATTTATTGAAAAAGGCGGAAACGCATTACCACACCCCGCAATTTTATTTGCAATATTTGCCCTCATAACACTAATAGTCTCTGCTATTGGTGGTTTACTTGGATGGAGTGGTATTCATCCCGCAACAGGAGAAGCGGTTAACGTAATCAATTTACTTTCAAAAGAAGGCGTACATCGTATTCTTCTAGAGATGGTTAACAGTTATACAGGCTTTGCCCCACTAGGTGTTGTTATGGTGGCTTTGCTGGGTATTGGTGTTGCTGAGAGCAGCGGATTTATTGGTACTGCAGTGAAAGCATTGCTTGTAAAAGCTCCCCCCAAAAGTGTAACCTTTATGGTTGTTTTTACTGGAGTACTTTCTAATGTTGCTTCAGATGTAGGTTACATACTTATTATTCCGCTTGCTGGTGTAATATTTCACTCATTGGGCAGGCACCCAATAGCGGGAATGGCAGCGGCATTTGCAGGTGTTAGCGGAGGGTTTAGTGCTAATATTTTAATTGGAACTATAGATCCGTTACTTGCAGGATTATCTACTGAGGCTGCACAAATTCTTGATCCTGATTATGTAGTAATGCCTACTGCCAATTACTACTTTATGTTTGTTTCTACTTTCCTTATTACAATTTTAGGAACCATTGTTACTGATAAGATTGTTGAACCTCGATTGGGTAAATATACTGGTGATGTTGAACCAGAAGCTATTACTAAATTAAC
>DUUR01000100.1 GCA_012841425.1 Bacteroidales bacterium
ACAGCTATTTGCTGGACTCTAAGTGCCATATACTTCGAGAAGGCAGGCAGAAGGATTGGATCGTTATCGGTAAATATTATTCGCATTTTCCTGGGGGTTATCTTTCTGGGAATAACTACCTATTTTACCAGAGGGATGTTTTTCCCTATGGATGCAACTGCCTATAACTGGTTTTGGCTTGGCATATCGGGTATAGTTGGATTCTTCTTGGGAGATCTTTTCCTATTTAAATCTTATACCATTATAGGCTCACGCACTTCACAACTGGTTATGAGCCTTGCACCAATGATTACTGCCATAATTGGATGGTTTTTTCTGCACGAGATATTATCTATTAAAAGCATATTGGGCATAGTTGTAAGCGTAACAGGAATTATGATAGCTGTAGCAGGCAAGAAATTAACGCTGAATGTTCCTTTACGTGGGTTTCTATATGCGCTTGGTGGTGCCCTAGGCCAGGCAGTGGGACTTATACTTAGCAAGAAAGGAATGGGCGATTATGATGCTGTTGCGGCCACTCAAATTAGGGCTATTGTTGCGTTTGCAGCCTTTGCCATTTTGGTTACCTTCATGAAAAGATGGAAAAGGGTATTATTTACTATTAGAGATAAAAAAGGTATGAAGGCAACAACCATTGGGGCTATCTTTGGACCTTTCATTGGTGTTGCTCTTTCGCTTTATGCTGTTCAGCATACTTCAACAGGCATTGCTTCTGCTCTTATGGCTCTAACTCCAATATTTATTATTGTTCCCTCTGCAATTATGTTTAAAGAAAAAATCACTGCCCCACAGGTTATCGGAGCAGTGATTAGTATTATTGGAGCAACTATATTTTTCTTGTAGCCCTACTCTACAGTTATCGTTCTCTTCTCTTCGTTACTCTGAAATGCGAGTTCAATAATTCTCATTACCTCACGTGCCTCTTCTGCTTTAACGGCCAATTCTGACTTTCCATTTATAGCATCGCGCAAATTAATAAAGTAATCTTTATAATCACCAAGCTCACTCTCAATCTTACCCGATATCTTAACACCTTTGTAGTCTGCATTTAAAGTTCCCCAAATAGCCTCAGGCTCCTTGCCCCACTCCTTGCCCACAGGTTTAGCACCCCCGTCAAGCGTAGCTTCCTGCACATCGAGTCCATATTTAACGAAAGAACCATTTGTACCGTGTAGCATATAGGTAGCGCCAGGTATGCGACAAATCATGCCCGATTTTAGTGTTGCCGTAAAGCTCGGGTAGTGCAAACGAACATCAAAATGATCATCAACATTGGCCCATGGGCGTTGTTTGTTAATTTCGGCGGTAACAGAATGGGGCATTCCAAAGAACCATAAAGCCTGATCAATTAAATGCGAACCTAGATCGTAGAATATACCAGATCCTGGTAGAGCCTGCTCGCGCCATGCTCCATTTGGCCTAGGGTCGGTGCGATACCTGTCGAAATGAGTTTCATAATCCACTATATCTCCCAGTAGCCCACTATCTAAAAGTTTTTTTACTGTTTTGGTATCGCTGGTAAACCTACGGTTATGGTATACCGATAGTACCTTATTTTGCTTCTTTGCAAGCTCAATCAACTCATCTGCTTCTGCAACATTTATTGTAAATGGCTTCTCTACAACTGCATGCTTACCAGCCAATAGCGCCTCCTTTGCCCATTTAAAATGGTCTATGTTGGGCGAGGTAACTAATACCAAATCGATATCTGGATCATTAATTATATTCTCGGCCTTGGGCACTATTTCTGTTGATGGATAACGCTCCTGTGCTAGAGCTACCCTCTCCGCATTTGATGTGCTTATTTTTGATAGCTCATAGCCCTCCACCACATCAATAAATGGTGCATGAAAAACTCTTCCCGATAGTCCGTAACCTATTACACCAGTACGAATGTTGCTTGTTGTCATAGTTTGTAAGATTTTATTTTTTTAATTATTTGTCTTTTGATCAAAGATAACACTTTTTTCTATTGATACTATTTAACAAAGTATGAAGTAAGTGAAACTCCATATCAACTGCTTAATAACTGCTTGCTAACTCCCTACTAACTCCTTACCAACTCCTAATTAACACTGTATATAAACGGAGCATATACGAGCGAGGTACGAATAAGGTGCGACGAAAGTCCAAAGTAAATTCGAAGTAAAATATATCTGTGCCCAGTGGTGATTTTGCTTTAAATAATGCGTTTTTCGTCCTTAATTGACTTTACTTTTATGTAATTGTATAATAGGATAATGTTGACTAAATCATTTTTCTTTTTTTCAGATAAAAAGCTTATTTTTGTAAAGAAACATAAACAATAATCGTATGAGAAAAACAAACTTATCGACTTTGATGCTGCTTTTGGTTTTATTGGCTAGTAGCTGTAAACAACAATCTATGGAAATATTTAATGGTAAAGATCTTTCAAACTGGGAGTTTGTATTGGAGAATGATGGTGTTACTGCAGATGAGGTTTATTCAGTTAGTGATGGTATTATAACAATTAAGGGCGAGCCACTTGGCTATATGTATACTAAAGAGAAATACAGAAACTATACTCTTGAGCTGGAATACCGATGGGTGGATAATGAAAGTAATAGTGGTATATTTGTTCTGATTGAAGAGCCCACTAATCCGTTTCCTAATGGCATTGAATGCCAGTTGAAAGCTGGGCAAGCGGGTGATTTTGTACTACTTGGGGGTTCTGATTTAAATGAGTATACTCTTCCAGAGGGTGTAACTGAACGACCTGCTTTTCCGGTGATTGACAAGTTAGAGGCTTCTAGCGAAAAGGCAACGGGCGAGTGGAATAAGGCTAAAATCGTTGTTCTTGATGGCTCTATTACTGTGTATATCAATGATGTACTGCAAAACAGAGCCACCAGTAATGTAATGGAAGGACACATTGGTCTACAAAGTGAGGGTGAAGCAATTCAATTTAAAGATATTGTTATTAGTTGATTATAAAAGATAGTTGCTTGGTCCATTTTAATTATTAATTCCTTAAAGTATAAAAACATGAATATATCGGAAAAGGCAAATAAATATATTGCGCAAGAGAATAAATATGGGGCACACAATTATCACCCCCTGCCTGTTGTTTTAAGCAAGGGGCAAGGTTGCTACTTATGGGATGTGGATGGTAAGAAATATTTTGATTTCTTGTCGGCCTACTCCGCAGTTAACCAGGGTCATTGCCACCCAAAAATAGTGAAAGCTCTTACAGATCAAGCTGAGACATTGTGCCTTACATCACGTGCATTTTTTAATGATACCCTGGGGCCCTACGAAGAGTTTATTCATAACTACTTTGGCTATGATAAGGTGCTGCCAATGAACACTGGTGCAGAGGGTGTTGAAACTGCTATAAAGCTTGCTCGTAAGTGGGGTTACCTAAAGAAGGGTATACCCGAGAATGAAGCTATTATTTTGGCTTGCGAAGGGAATTTTCATGGCAGAACTATTACTATTGTATCAATTTCTACAGACCCCGATGCGCGAGCCGATTACGGTCCGTACACACCTGGCATTGAGGTGATTCCTTACAACGACACTGCTGTTCTTGCTTCTTTTCTTGAAGAGAAGGGAGATAAAGTTGCTGGCTTTTTGGTTGAGCCTATTCAGGGTGAGGCGGGTGTTTTTGTTCCGGATGATGGGTACTTGAAAGAGTGCTACGACCTATGCAAAAAGCACAACGTTTTGTTTATTGCCGATGAGGT
>DUUR01000101.1 GCA_012841425.1 Bacteroidales bacterium
AATACTCAAAATATGTGTACCTAACTCTTTTTTTTGTATTTTCGGCGTTTATTTAAATCCAGTATATCTTTAACAAATGCCTATTAAGTGCTTTTAAGTCTCGTTGCATTTACAATATAAACATATAATATAAATAAAAACTCATAACATATTAATCAAAATTAAATGGAAACAAAAGAGCAAGAGAAGAAGGTAACGGAGCTACCACAAAATGCTTATCGGGAGCTCGCTCCAGGCGAAGAGTACAAGCCAGTTCTCCCGTCACACAAACCCGCAACTGAAGTAACAGGCTACTCAATCTTCATGGGACTATTAATGGCTGTTATATTCTCAGCAGCTGCTGCCTATTCGGGATTAAAAATCGGACAGGTATTCGAGGCTGCGATACCCATCTCTATCATTGCTGTAGGTGCATCCGCAGCATTTAAAAGAAAAAATGCACTGGGACAGAATGTTATCATTCAATCTATTGGTGCATCCTCTGGAGTTATTGTTGCTGGTGCAGTATTTACAATACCCGGACTATACATCCTTCAGGCAAAATACCCCGAGATACAGGTAGATTTCTGGCAAATATTCTTTTCATCCCTTCTAGGAGGTTTCCTTGGCATATTATTTCTCATCCCTTTTCGCAAGTATTTTGTTAAAGATATGCATGGCAAATTACCCTTCCCCGAGGCAACAGCAACAACTGAAATTCTGATGACTGGCGAGAAGGGTGGAAATAAGGCACGATTGC
This sequence comes from Bacteroidales bacterium, assembly GCA_012841425.1. Classification (GTDB taxonomy): domain Bacteria; phylum Bacteroidota; class Bacteroidia; order Bacteroidales; family Dysgonomonadaceae; genus Proteiniphilum. The sequence continues at coordinate 740 of DUUR01000101.1, forward strand.
TTATCACAAGTGGACTAATTGGTGGACTTTTCGACTTCTGCTTTTCATCATTCCGCCTTTGGAGTGAGGTTATAACCACCAAAATAATTCCTGCAGGCGCAATGATGGCCGACAGGTTCAAGATGGTGTTTAAGTTCAATGTAAGCGCACTTATTTTCAGTTTCGGTTATCTGGTAGGATTACGTTATGCTGTGATTATTACAATGGGCTCACTTCTATCGTGGTTGGTTTTAGTACCAATGGTAAACGAAATTGGCGTATTAGGCGCTGCAGTAGGTGGTGGCATCAATCCATTCGAATCGATGAGTGCCGAGCTTATCTTTGCCGACTATGTACGCCCCATCGGCATAGGTGCAATTGCCATGGCAGGAATAATAGGAATTATCAAGTCATCAAGTGTAATCGGCACAGCATTTAAGATGGCTGTAGGCAAAAAAATAAAAACAGATGGCGTGCAGGAAGATACTAAACGTACCGATCGCGACCTCAAAATGTCGTTTGTAATGCTATTTCTTTTCCTCACTCTCATTGCAGTATTCATATTCTTAATCATAGGAGTTAAAATCACATTAACACAGGCTTTGGTAGCCCTGCTAACCATAACCATAATCTCATTCCTTTTCACCACCGTTGCCGCAAATGCAATAGCAATAGTAGGTTCAAACCCCGTTTCCGGGATGACGTTAATGACGCTTATCCTCACATCTGTAGTACTTGTTGCAGTTGGCCTCGATGGCTGGCAAGGAATGGTAAGCGGACTCATCATCGGTGGTGTTGTATGTACCGCATTATCTATGGCAGGAGGCTTTGTAACCGACCTTAAAATTGGATATTGGATTGGCTCAACTCCCGCTAAGCAGGAGTCTTATAAATTTCTCGGAACACTTGTATCTGCAGCCACTGTGGGTGCAGTAATTTTCATACTCAACGAAGCATATGGTTTTGTTGCAACACCAGATCACCCCAACCCAATGGTTGCTCCTCAAGCAAATGCCATGGCAGCCATTATAGAACCACTTATGGCAGGCTCAGGTGTTAGCTGGATGTTATTGGGAATTGGTGCTATAATTGCAATTCTAATCAACTGGCTGGGCATTTCTCCTCTTGCATTTGCACTTGGCATGTTCATTCCAATTCAACTAAACACACCACTTATCGTGGGTGGTCTTCTAAATCACTTCATCAATAAAAAAGGCAGAGACAAAAAGCTCACAAATGCTCGTCACCAACGTGCAATACTCATATCCTCGGGCTTCATTGCAGGAGCTGCATTATTTGGTGTACTTGGTGCGCTAATTATTTTCTTAACAGGCAATAGCTATGCACTCGATATGGGCGTTTGGTCCGATCCCGATGGTGTAGGCGCTCAGGTTACTGCTCTTATCGCTTTCATTGGTCTAATCGCTTACTTTATCTGGGAAACCAAGAGAGCAAAAATTGATGATTGATTAATTACAACTAATCAGAAGCAAACAACTAGTTAGAAGTATATCAACTAATCGAAAATACAATTACTAATTAAAAGTGTAAATAGTAAAAACAATTTATGAAAAAAGCAATTATACTGCTTGCCGTATCACTCTCACTGCTTGCCTGCACAAACAAGGGCAGCAGTGAGTCTGGTGCTGGTGACGACTTCACGCAATATGTAAATCCTTTCATTGGCACCGCCTTCACTGGCCACACTTTTCCAGGTGCTACTTACCCATTAGGATTTATGCAACCAGGTCCCGAAACTGGTAATTACTCATGGGATTACTGCTCTGGTTATTTCTACGACGATGATAGAATTAACGGGTTCTCACAAAACAGACTCAACGGCACGGGTATTGTAGATTTAGGCGATCTGCTAATTCAGCCCTTCGCCGGAGATGCTCGCGAAGATCTAAGTAGCACATTCAACAAGAACAGCGAAAAGGCTACCCCTGGCTACTATGGTGTTGAGCTAACAGATAATGATGTTAAGGTTGAAGTCACAACCTCTCCACATGTAGCATTTCATCGCTATACATACAACCCTCAAAAAGAAGCAAATGTGCTGGCCGATTTCCAGAGTGGGCTAGTTTGGAGCAAAGACCGTGCAGCAATACATGTTCTTGACAATGAGGTTAACTTCGAAGGCGACAGAATTATTACTGGCTATACCACCCGCACAGAGTGGGTACGTCGTACCTACTATTTCGTGATCGAATTCGATAAACCAATTCTCTCAAAAGAGATGCTCAAGCAACGCGATCCTCGCGAAAAGGCGCCACGTTACATACTCAATTTCGACATGAATGGCGACAACGTGCTCAATATGAAGGTAGCCATGTCCACCACTAGCATAGAAGGCGCAAAGGCCAATCTTGCAGCAGAGGTTACACACTGGGATTTCGACAAAGTTTATGCCGATGCAAAAAACGAGTGGAACAAATACCTCTCACGAGTGCAAGTTGAAGGTAGCCAAAACGATAAAGTCAATTTCTACACCTCGCTCTATCATCTCTATATACAACCAAACAACATTGCCGATGTAGATGGCAGTTATGTTGGACCCAATAGAGAAGTCACAAAAT
>DUUR01000102.1 GCA_012841425.1 Bacteroidales bacterium
TTTACAAGTTTTTCACCTATTTCCACCAAGCTCTTGCTATTCATTATTCTGAAAAGTTGATATGCTTCTTTCAGGGCATGGTTAGATTGATTGTGAAAGGCTAGTTTGGTATTATAAAAATCTACCTGTGTTGTTTTAGTAGTTTGCATTTGATTCTGTTAAAGAAGTATTAAGATTCCACAAATATAGATATATTTTTTATATATTTGTAAAACAAATCAGATCGTTTTATCTCTTTAATCCACATGCCATTATTGTTAAATTAATAGTTCCGGCCAATGATTTCTTAAGAGGCAAAGATCATAACCTAAATAAAATTAATTAACTATGTCTAAAGGTGTTTATAAATTACCGGATATTAAAAATGAACCAATATTGAGTTACGCTCCAGGAACTCCAGAAAGAGTAGCTTTAAAGCAGAAATTAGCAGAACTTAATCATGGAGGTTTGGACATTCCTATGATAATCAATGGGAAAGAAGTACGTACAAACGACAAGAGGGATATTAGGCCTCCACACAATCATCAACACCTATTAGGGCATTATCATCAAGGTGATAATAGTCATGTACAAATGGCTATTGATGCTGCTTTGAAAGCAAAACCTACTTGGGAGGCAATGAATTGGGAAAGCAGAGCAGCTATTTTCTTAAAAGCAGCAGACCTTATTGCTGGTCCTTATCGTTCAGAGTTTAACGCAGTAACTATGATTGGGCAGTCTAAAAATGCCTTTCAATCTGAAATAGATGCGGTATGTGAACTTATTGATTTCTATCGCTATAATGTAAAGAACATGATAGAGATTTATAAAATGCAACCCAATTCTGCTCCTGGTGTTTGGAATAGAATGGTATGGCGACCGCTTGAAGGGTTTATATTTGCATTATCGCCATTTAACTTCACGTCTATTGCAGCTAATCTTGGGAGTGCTCCTGCTTTGATGGGAAACACAGTTGTTTGGAAACCTTCAAAAACTGCCATATATTCAGCTCACTTAATTATGAAGGTTTTGAAAGAAGCGGGACTTCCTGATGGTGTCATTAACCTAGTGTATGTTGGTGGAAGAGAAGCCACTGAGGTTATTTTTAATCATCGCGATTTTGCAGGATTGCACTTCACGGGGTCAACAGCTGTTTTTAATAGTATGTGGGGGACTATTGGTAAAAATATCTCTAAATACAAATCATATCCACGGATAGTTGGTGAAACAGGTGGTAAAGATTATATATTTGCTGAAGAAACTGCAGATGCAAAGCAAGTTGCAACTGCTATTACACGTGGCGCATTTGAATATCAGGGTCAAAAATGCTCTGCAGCTTCGAGAGCATTTATACCTTCAAATATATGGGAAGAAACGTTGAAATATGTGAAGGAAGACCTATCTAAAGTGAAGACTGGTGTTGTTGAAGATTTCTCTAATTTTGTTAACGCTGTAATTGATGAGGAGTCTTTTGACAAGCTTTCGAAGGCAATTGATGATGCAAAAGTATCTAATGATGCTGAAGTAGTTTGTGGGGGCACATATGATAAGTCGACAGGCTATTTCATTCATCCAACAGTAATTCAGGCAAAGAAGCCCGACTATATAACAATGAAGGAAGAGTTATTTGGTCCGATTATTACAGTTTATGTATATGAACCAAAAGATTTAGATCAAACACTTGACATTCTTGATAGCTCAACTGACTATGCTCTTACTGGTGCAATCTTTTCATCGAACAGGGGGATGATAGAGAAATTAACGTCGCGACTAATGCATACTGCAGGTAATTTCTACATTAATGATAAGCCAACTGGGGCTGTTGTAGACCAGCAACCATTTGGAGGTGGACGAGGCTCTGGTACAAATGATAAAGCTGGTTCTGTTTTTAATCTTTTACGCTGGGTTTCACCACAATGTATAAAGGAGACGTTTGTTACTGCAACTGATTATATGTATCCAAATTTTTTAGAAGAGTAATCTCATAGATTTTTATTATTATAATTAGAAAAGTTATTGTAGAGGGTGGTTTTGTAATCATCCTCTACTTTTTATATACTAGCTAAGCTTTCTACGTGAGTATTCTGTTAAATAAAACTTTAGGAAAAACATTCTATCTTTGTATATTGTTAATTCAATTGACGGATAATTTATATGCAAAA
>DUUR01000103.1 GCA_012841425.1 Bacteroidales bacterium
ATAACGTTAATCTAAAAAGTGCTATACTTGCAACTCATTGCCATCAAGATTTAGGTATGGCAACAGCAAACACAATATCAGGTGTAATTAATGGAGCGCGTCAGGTTGAAGTTACCATTAACGGTATAGGTGAACGCGCAGGAAATACTTCACTCGAAGAGGTGGTAATGGCACTTAAAAGTCACAAAGATAGAGGTTTTGATACAAATATTAATACACAACATATATACTCAACCAGTCGCATGGTCTCAAGCTTAATGAACATGCCAGTACAGCCCAATAAAGCAATTGTTGGAAGAAATGCATTTGCCCACTCATCAGGAATACATCAAGATGGAGTTTTAAAAAATGTGGAGACATACGAAATTATCGATCCCAAAGATGTAGGTATAGATGATAATGCAATTGTATTAACAGCAAGAAGCGGACGTGCTGCATTAAAAAATCGCCTTGAGATGCTAGGAGTGAAGCTTGAGCCGTTGGAACTCGATAAAGTATATCAGAAGTTCCTTGAGCTAGCCGATCAAAAAAAGAACATAAATGATGACGATATTCTAATGCTAGTTGGCAAAGAAGGAAGGTTGAATCGTATAAAAATAAACTATCTTCAAGTGGTATGTGGTATTGGCGTAAGAGATGTTGCAAGTATAGGCCTTGATATTGCAGGAGAACAGTTCGAGACTACAGCAACAGGCAATGGCCCAGTTGATGCTGCAATTAGAGCAGTAAAAAATATCATCCGCCGCGAGATGAGGATTCAAGAGTTTCTGATTCAGGCAATCGATCACGGTAGCGACGATATTGGCAAAGTACACATGCAAGTTGAATATAACGGAAACCATTATTACGGTTTCTCAGCAAATACCGATATAGTAGCGGCATCTGTAGAAGCATACATAGATGCAGTAAACAAGTTCGTAGATAATTAAAAGCTTATTTAAAAATCAAACAGCAAATAATAAATCAATCTCACTAAATATAATTATATGAAAACTCTTTTTGATAAGATATGGGATGCTCACGCAGTTACAACCATTACAGATGGTCCCACACAACTCTATATCGATAGGCATCTTTGCCACGAAGTAACGAGTCCACAAGCATTCGACGGGCTTCGCAAGAGAGGGTTAAAAGTTTTCCGTCCCGAACAGACAACACTTACGGCCGACCATAATATTCCAACTCTAGGGCAGGAAAGTCCCATCCGCGATAATATATCACGTTTTCAAGTAGAGACATTGTCTAAAAACTCAAAGGAGTTTGGCCTCACTTATTATGGCTTAGGCAACCCAAAGAATGGTATAGTGCACGTGATCGGTCCCGAGAATGGGTACACACAACCAGGCATGACAATTGTTTGTGGCGATAGTCACACCTCTACACATGGTGCATTTGGTGCAATTGCCTTTGGTATTGGCACAAGCGAAGTTGAGATGGTTCTTGCAACACAGTGCATCTTGCAAACTCGTCCAAAAACAATGCGCATTAATTTTGAAGGCAAGCTAAGCGATAATGTAGGCTCTAAAGATATGGCTCTTTATATGATTTCGCAGCTTTCAACAGGAGGTGCAACCGGATATTTTGTTGAGTATGCTGGTGAGGCAATACGCAACCTTACAATGGAAGAGCGCATGACACTGTGTAATCTAAGTATCGAGATGGGTGCACGTGGTGGTTTAATTGCTCCCGATGAAACCACTATCAATTATATACAAGGACGTGAATTCGCTCCCAAAGGCGACAGATGGGAAGAAGCTGTATCATACTGGAAAACTCTTCACACCGATGAGGGTGCTAAGTTTGATAAAGAGGTAACATTTGATGCAACAAAAATACCTCCAATGATAACATACGGAACCAATCCTGGTATGGGTATGCCAATTTTTGGATCTATACCTCAGCTCGACGAAATAGATGCTGCCGGTAAAATCTCATTCCAGAAGTCGCTCCGTTATATGGGCTTCACCCCTGGTCAAAAGCTTGAGGGTAAAGAAATAGACTATGTTTTTCTAGGTAGTTGTACAAACGGAAGGATAGAAGATTTTAGACTGTTTACCGACTATGTAAAAGGGAAAAAGAAAGCAGATAACGTAATCGCTTGGCTTGTGCCTGGTAGCTGGAA
>DUUR01000104.1 GCA_012841425.1 Bacteroidales bacterium
GACATACAGCTTTATTTGCAAAGATATAACCACCTTTATCATCACTGTTGGTATAATCTTCTCCACACAGATCACATAGTACTGCTATACCAGGTTCGATCGTTATGATCTTAATTCCCATCTTCTCCTCCATCTCTTTGAGGAAATCATCATGTTTCATGTTTTCTTTCATAATTTTGTTTTTAAATAAAACAGAGGGCAAGGTTTGATACTTGCATACAAGTTACTGTTAGTAAACATTAAAACGATTTGCTAACACGGTATATAACCAATGCTTACCGTATAACTTCGTTAATACTGTCTGCAAGTGTTTTAAAAATTTTTGCCCGCCGCATCGGCTTTATCGAGCCGTTTGGAGTTTTGCTTTTGCTTCTTTAACAGCATTGTAATTTTTTATGTAATAAATACAAGCATCTTTTTCATCATCTGTAAATTGATGTTCTTTATCAATTAAACCTATTCTGTCAACAATTGAACCGTGTCGTGGTCCATATCCGTATTCACAATCACATCTTTGGTAAAAACCTTCGTATTTTTTATTACCAAAGAATTGCGTTCTCATCTTTTTACAATCTTCAGCAATGTCAATTATTGCACATTCAGCAATTACAATTCCACCAAACTTTGTTACATCTGATGTTTTTCCAAATGGATTTCCTCTTATCCAAATTAATTTTTCTGCAATTTGAATTTTATCCAAATCAAGTCCATTATGAGCAACATTTTCAAGCCTTAATAATTCCTGTATTTCGGAGTTTAATTTGGCTTGTTCTTTTTTAAACGCCTCTGTTTTTTGACTTAATTCGTTTTGTTTTGTGAAGCGTTCTTTTACAATTTCATGTAGTTTTTTCATTTTTGTATAATTTATAATTAAAAAAATCCTCCCTAAAAATTTTTAAAACGTGAGCATTCGTTCTCGTATCGAACTGCATCGGTTATTGTCGCACTGGTCATACACCTATCCGTTCTTCGCTTGCCCATTTAATCTCACAGCACCTTTGTCATCTGTTAGTCAGGTCTAACTCGTTAAGACTTTTATTGATCAAACAGCGTCTATCTTCCGCCACCTCTGTTTTAAAAATTATTGCTCTAATATCTTTACTTATATCATTTAGCTTTAGTTACTTGCACATAAGGGTAAAATGTACCGCTGTAGTACTTCCAATGGAACTTATATCCATCAACTATAGTTGAATAAACTTCACGTACATACCAAGCTTTAACGATACCACCATAAAGTGTCCTTACATTTTGTCCTGTATGTTCATGCATTTCGATTATACCGTATCTGGCAAGCTTATTCATAATAAACTTACTATGTACCGGCTGTTCTGATTTAATACAATATTCTAAGTGTTCGATTTGTGTAGGAGTAAACTTTACTTTACTTAGTTCTATGATACGATCAACTTGCTTCATGCCTTGTTCCATAACCTCTGCGAATGTACCAACCATATCAATGTCTTCAATCTCTTGATCATGGAAGAGTATGACACCTTGAAATGTTTGAATTACTTTATCTTTGAGAGGATGCGCTTCTTTGTCTATTTCTAATGTATAGCCTTTATGTCTATATCGAATAAGATTACTGTCTATCATAACAATTCATTTATAATGTAATTTAA
>DUUR01000105.1 GCA_012841425.1 Bacteroidales bacterium
CTTTCATCTCCTTAACTGCAGGATATCCAGAATAAACGTGCGTCAATGCAAGAACAAGACCAGTCTTCTCCACCTTCTCCTGAAGCAATTTTGCCTCTTCAAGCGAAAAAGTCATTGGCTTATCTAATACCACATGCATTCCCCTTTCTAACGCCATCATAGCAGGTTCAAAATGCAAGTGATTAGGAGTTACAATTGCAACAAAATCCATGCGCTCCCCTTCCGGCAGCTGCATCTCTTTTTCAAACATTTCGTGATACGTATTGTATATCCGGTTATCAGGCAAATTCCATCTACGACCAGATTCTATAGACACCTCAGGTTTTGAGCTGAAGCATCCACAAACCAAATCAATCATATTCTCCATTATTGCCGAACGGATATGGATAGCACCGATGAAGCCTGTTATGCCTCCACCAATAATACCCATTTTAAGTTTTCTTTGTTTCATTTTATTGATTTAATAATATTATAAATTTATAATTCTAAACTAAGGCAGTTCTGCTAATCTTTAGAAAAGAAAGCATCAAAAGCGTGATCAGATGCACTAAAGTCGATACGCTTCGTAAACTCGCACGACTCTCTTGCACCTTGATCTCTATCCATTGCACTATCTTCCCATTCAATAGAAAGCGGACCGTCATAACCAATGGTGTTTAAAGCACGTATAATTTCCTCGAAATTTATTTTCCCTCTCCCAACACTTCTAAAATTCCAGAAACGGCGAGGGTCACCAAATGGCACATGACCGCCAAAAACACCCACTTGCTTAGGGGTATCGCTCCAGTACACATCTTTCATGTGCACATGATAAATGCGATCATAGAAGTGATATATAAAATCAACATAATCAACCCCTTGATATCCTAAGTGACTGGGGTCGTAGTTGAAGCCAAATGCCGGATGATTATCTAAAGCATCTAAAGCCCTACGAGCTGAGAATGTGTCAAAAGCAATTTCTGTGGGATGAACTTCAAGTGCAAATCTTACTCCCAGCTTCTGAAATTCATCAAGAATAGGAGTAAATCGTCTGGCAAACTCTTTATAACCATCGTCAATAACAGATTGAGGAAAAGGAGGAAAAGAGTAAAGCAAATGCCAAACCGGACTGCCCGTAAAGCCCACAACAGTGTCTACACCCAGCTCCTTTGCAGCTTTAGCTGTAAGAATTAGCTCCTCTGCAGCGCGTGTACGTACACCTTCTGGATCGCCATCGCCCCAAATATAATCAGGAAGTATACTTTTATGACGTTCATCAATCTGGTCACAAACTGCCTGCCCTACTAAATGAGATGAAATAGTGCGTAGCTCCATTCCATACTTATTTAATAGACCTTTAATTTCTTGATAATACGATGGATCTTTTTGTCTTACATCGAGATGATCGGGCAAACCAATTTCAATACCGTCATATCCAAATTCTTTAGCTTTAATACAAACTTCTTCTAGTGATAAATCTCCCCATTGAAGTGAATATAAAGTGACTAATCGTGGCATAGTAATGTTGTTTTTTTAGTTAATGGTAATATTTATAAAGAATAAAGGCTAAAAATACGATAATTTTATTTAAACTAAAAGCAATTCGAGCTAAAATAAAAAATCTGTGAAAGTGCTGCCGATTGGTGACAGCCCCTTCACAGAAAAAAAACCACTAAATAAAAAAGAAAAGAAAAACCTAAAATTAATTACTCCATCCAGGATAAATACCATCCGCACCTTCATACCCTGGCACTTGTTGCAAGAGTCCGTCAGATAAATTTATCTGAGATTGTGGAATTGGGAAAAATCCTTTTGTTTCGTCATATCTTGCGCTGTATCCTTTAGGATTCAAACTTTTATGTGCAACAGGGTTACCATAATTCAATATAGGCGCACCAACTTGTTTTTCAAGAGCAGCTTTGGCATAAGCATCACCATAACGTCTCATGTCATTCCATCTCAAACCCTCAAAAGCAAGTTCATATCTACGCTCTTTTCTGATATTATCAACTGAATAAGGTTTAGGATCAAGTCCAGCTCTAGCTCTAACCAAGTTCATATACTGAGCATCTTCCGTCAACTCAGACAACATTAAAAGTACATCTGCAAACCTGATGAAAATTAAATCATCACCATGAGATAACTGTTGGTTATCCTGATTTCCATACATAATAACACTATAGTCGTTATGATAAGTAAAACCGTCGCCTTCGGGAACTCTAACAGCAACACCATTATACTTTTTACCCCACCAGTTACTTTCCATTACAAAGTCCCACTGAGCAATTGCATAATTTGGAAGCTCCTCATCAATAACCAATACCGATGCTCCTATACGTGGATCACCAGGCTCATCGGCCGCCCATTCATCAACCATAGTCTTGGGTATCGAGTTACCTTGTCCCCATCCACCAGCAAAAGGAAATGTATTAGCAACATTCTGAAGACCTCTTAAGGCAAAGAATAGTTGATACATATTACCATAACCTCTGTCAATATCCCATCCTGCAAAATTCGAAAACTTTAAAGCAAAAAGAGTTTCAGGGTTTCTAGCTCCATTATCACTAGCATAGGTTAGATCTTTGCCAGTTTCGGTCATATAATCTTGAATATAGTCGTAGTCATCAATAGTTAAAGAGTTGGTGTAAGGCCATAGCTCATGGAAATCATCTACTAGCTTATGTCCACTATTAGCCACACAATCGGTTAGCCAAGTTATAACTTCTGATTTACTCACGCTACCCCCATCAGCCAAAGGTAAATCGGCCTTCTGATAAAAACCAGTATAAAATAACCATACCCTAGCCATCATAGCCTGAGCAGCCCATTTTGTGACTCTTCCTTCTTCAGTATTTGAGTAAGCTGTAGATGGAAGTAGCTCAATTGCTGTCTTTAGATCAGTAGCTATTTGTGCAAAAATCTCATCTGGTGTAGCTCCACCCAATTCAGTAAGCTCAGATGTAATCTTTAACGGAACACTACCATAAAGAGTAGCAAGACGATGATAAAAGAATGCTCTCAAAAAATGAGCCTCTCCTTTATACTGGTTGATTAGGTTGTCACCTAAAAATTTATCTTCCTGCTCACCCACCTCTGTTAGTTTTTCAATTGCAAAATTTGCACGGTGAATCCCTTCATAAGTGGTTTCCCAGTTGTGACCTAACATTTCAGTATCAGAAGACATAAAAGCCTCATAAGCCTGAGCCTTCTGGTCGTTTACTCCTCCGCCTCCCAATTTCTCATCACTAGCAATTTCCATAACAAAGAAATAACTCATATCAGTTTGCTGACTCTCGTTATTCATTGTTGTGTATATACCTGCCATCATCTGTTTCGCTTCCTCTTCTGTTGATGGGAAGGTGGCTGATGTCTTATCAGTTAGAGGTTCAAAATTTAGAAAATCCTCACAACTACTCAACAGAAAAAGGAAAGATATAAAATATATAATTTTTTTCATTGTACTCATAAATTAATTTATTAGAATTTCAGGTTAATACCAATAAGTATGCTCTTTGGAGCTGGGTAGAAACCAAGGTCGATGCCCCTCACAAATGGCTGATCATCACCATATCCAACTTCCGGATCCATACCAGAATAATTGGTTATAGTCCAAAGGTTCTTACCTGTTAGATATAAACGAACCTGCTGTAAAGCAATATTTGGCATCAAACGTTTAAAATCATAACCAAGAGTGATATCAGTAATTTTCACAAAATCACCATCTTCAATATAAAGATCAGATACATTTATACGGTTTACACCATTACCTGCAGTCATTCTTGGCAATTTATTAGAGGTGCCTTCACCTGTCCATCTACCCAAAATCTCTGTAGTGTAATTATGAAATTCGTTATCAGCAAAAGATCTGTACGACTGTAGATTCTGATGTCCAAAAGAACCTTTACCAGTTACAGAAAAGTCTAAACCTTTATATCCTAAATTTATACCAAATCCAATTCTGTGTTTTGGATGAGGATTACCAATAAGAGTTTTATCACTAGCATCAACTACTCCGTCACCGTTAGTATCAGAGAATATTAGGTCACCAGGTTGTGGATCTGCTTGCAAAAAGCCATTTTTCCAATTGGTAATCTCTTGTGTATTCTGGAATACACCTTCTGTTTTATATCCATAAAAAAAACTAACAGGGTATCCTACCTGAACACGCCAAACAGGATCTGTTCCTTGTGAGATAACATTTCCATTACTTTCAATAAAACCAGTGTTATCACCCATACGAGTAACCTCATTCTTATTTTGAGAAAGGTTGAAATGAGCGCTATAGTTGAAGTCTTGAATTCTGTCACTCCATCTTAAACCAAGCTCATAACCTTTGTTTTCAATATCTCCGGCATTTACAAAAGCACCTTGAGGTCCTTGAATATCTGCTACAGGAGCACGAAGAAGCCAGTCGCGTGTTGTTTTATTATACACGTCGAATGTAGCCTGAAGTCTTGAATTGAGGAAGAAAGCATCTACACCGAAATTCAGCTGTTCCGAAGTTTCCCACGATACATCCTCATTTGGAAGGATTGCGGGATAACCACCCAACTGCATTTTATTTCTGTCATTTCCGAATCTGTAGTTATTGTCTTTATTAAAAGCTATAAGACTCAAGTATTGGAAAGGATCGATATCAGCATTACCATTCTGACCCCAACTAGCTCTAAACTTAATAAAATCTACTACAGAGTTATCTTTCAGGAAATCTTCTTCCGTAATAACCCAACCTGCAGAAACTGAAGGGAAATAGCCCCATTGATTACCTTTAGCAAAATTTGATGAACCATCGGCTCTCATAACCAAAGTAAGCATATATTTCTCCATAAAGTCGTAATTCACCCTACCAAAGAAAGATGCCAAAGCACCCTGTGGATGAGGCGAACCCGAGATACTTGTAACACCTGATGTTAGTCCATCGGTATTATTAAGATATGCAAATTTATAACCGTCAAATGTAGGATTAGCATTAGTAGCCGACATATGATATCCATAGCCCCACTTCTCTGCAGATTGTCCAACTAAGAAATCGAAGTTGTGACCATCTGTTCTGAGTGAGTAATTTAGTGTGTTTTCAAATGTCCATGCATAACCTGTGCCTCCCGACTGATTAATACGTCCGGGAGTAAGCGTAACGTCTCCAGCAAGATCGTAAGCAGGTTCATATTGCCTATGGCTGTCTGCAAACATTCTATAACCGAAGTTACTTCTGAAGATCAAATCTTTTACTGGTTGAATCTCAAGAAACGCATTACTATTTACATTATAATTTTGAGTTTCGTTCATACCCCTATTCAAAGCCATCTGAGCCATAGGGTTATAAATTCTAGGAGATAAATCTTCCAAACCAGATGCCTGAACATCTGCTCTAGCATAAAATTCTCCTGCATCATTATAAGCTGGAACTAATGGGCTACCCACTAACATATTTCTAATATCGTTCCAATACATACCACCAATTGCGATACCCGAGCGGTTTCTATAACTGTAATTGAAAGTTTGTCCAATTTTAATTACATCAAACTCCTTATTATTAAGAATTACATGATCGCTATTTAGCCTAACAGTATATCTGTCGTGTTTTGGTTGAACAGGAACTCCAAGAATACCTTCCTGACCTGCATAAGAAAAGCCAAGAGAAAAAACAGACTGTCCCGATCCACCCGAAATATTTAGAGCATGATTCTGAATAGGAGCATTCTTATTACTAATTTGCTCAATCCAATCCGTACCATTCCACTGTCCACTGGTTATTTTTTGATATAGTCCAGGAATAGCTTGTGAAAAATCACGAGGCGAACCTGCACCACCTATTACACGCTCTTCATTATATATTTCTATAAATTGTTGTGCGTTCAACAACTTGGGCTTTTTAACTAAATTCTGAAAACCATAAAATCCATCATAAGAAACTTGAATTTTACCCAATCTCCCCGATTTAGTTGTCACGAGAATAACACCGTTAGCAGCACGTGCACCATAAATTGCACCTGAAGCCGCATCTTTAAGCACATCAATGGACTCTATGTCAGAAGGGTTAAGATTATTAATATCACCACCAGCAACTCCATCTATTACATAAAGTGGCTGAGAATTACCAATTGTTCCTAAACCTCTAATATTAACCTGAAAGCCCTCTCCCGGCATACCAGAAGATTGCGTAATATTTACCCCTGGGGCAAAAGATTGAATAGCATCAAGCGCATTCAAAGCGTTTTGACTCTGAATTTGATCAGACCCAACAGAAACGTTAGCACCTGTTACCAGTTTCTTTTTCTGAACACCATAACCTACTACTACCAGCTCTTCAAGTGATTGAGTGTCCTCAATTAAAACAACTTCAAAATCTGTTCTTCCCGCGGTGTTTATATTCTGAGAAAGGTAGCCAATATAAGTAACCTGTACGGTTGCATTATTATCTACGTTCAGCGAAAACAGCCCATCAACATCTGTTATTGTTCCATTTGTTGTTTCGCCTACCTCTATCACGTTAGCGCCAATAATTGGCAAACCCTGTTCATCTAATACTCTTTCCGAGATGCTTTTTTCATTTTGTGCCATAGTAAAGAAGACACAAGTAAATAATAGAATTAGTGTTGTTCGGGCAATCAGTAAAAAATGTTTAATGGGTACTTTTTCGGTTAAATATCTACACGATGATTTAAATTTATTC
Source organism: Bacteroidales bacterium (assembly GCA_012841425.1). Classification (GTDB taxonomy): domain Bacteria; phylum Bacteroidota; class Bacteroidia; order Bacteroidales; family Dysgonomonadaceae; genus Proteiniphilum. Next base: position 6,653 of record DUUR01000105.1, read on the forward strand.
ATACATTTGTAATTGTTTAGTTAATACAGTTAATTTAATTAATTGTGTTCTTTTTAATTTGACCGATTGGTGTTTGCCGCACCTTTCGGTCTTTTTCTTTCATAATTGTCATTTCATAGGCTTTAATAGTTGTTTTATTTTAATAATTTAATAGCTTATTGTATTTTAAACAAACAGTATTGGGTGGCAAATATAGGTAAATAGTAATACTATGATATATAATTTATGTTAATATTATTAAACGCCGTGTTTTTTTAATCTTATTAAATTGCGCACATTTTCAACAACCCTTCTTGAAGTGTTTACTGTTACCGTTCAGCGAAAACTGTATTTAAAACACTTATAAATACACATTTTGGACAAAATACTATTAATAATGCATTTTTACTAATTTGAGTTTGTTCACACTTCACTCTTAATTTGACCATACCTTGCTCTTACCTCGTTCGTTTAAACTCCCATTATAATAAGAGATGTTAAGTATTTTATACGACTTAATTATAATTTATGTTATAAGCATGTTCAATTAAGGAAAAGAGCCCAAACAGACAGAAA